>JAIWOE010000006.1 GCA_020217165.1 Desulfovibrio sp.
GCTCAGGTCGCGTCGTTGCCCAGGAGGCGGCGGGCAATTTCCTTGGCCGCCCGGCGGCCGGCTCCCATGGCCGAGATGACCGTGGCCGCGCCGGTGACGATATCCCCGCCGGCAAAGACCATGGGCATGCTGGTTTCGCCTGTCTCGGGGTTGGCGTCAATGTACCCGCGGCGGGTTCGCTTGAGCTCGGGGGTGGAGTCCAGCAGGATGGGATTGGGTCCCGCGCCCACGGCGATGACGGCCATGTCGCAGGCGAGTTCCTGGAATGCGCCCTCGATGGGAATGGGGGAGCGCCGGCCGGAGGCGTCGGGCTCGCCCAGCTCCATTTTCTGGATGACCATGGAGGTCAGGCGGCCCTGGGAATCGCCCTTGAACTCCACGGGTGCGGAGAGGATTTCCAGGATCACGCCTTCTTCCACCGCATGTTCCAACTCTTCGTGGCGGGCTGGCATTTCGCCCTGGGTGCGGCGGTAGACGATGCGCACTTCCTCCGCCCCCAGGCGCAGGGCCGTGCGGGCGGCGTCCATGGCCACGTTGCCTCCACCCAGCACGGCCACGCGGCGGCCGGGGAAGGTGGGGGTGTCCCAATTGGGGAAGTCGTAGGCCCGTCCCAGGTTGGCCCGGGTGAGATACTCGTTGGCCGAGAACACGCCGATGAGGTTTTCGCCGGGAATGCCCAGGAATTTGGGCAGGCCGGCTCCCACGCCGATGAACACGGCCTTGTAGCCTTCGTCAAACAATTCCTTGATGGTGAAGGTCTTGCCGGCCACCCAGTTGGGCAGCAGGTCCACCTGCTGTTCCTTGAGGGCCGCCACCTCCGCCGCCACGATGCCCTTGGGCAGGCGGAACTCGGGGATGCCGTAGATGAGCACCCCCCCCACCTCATGCAGGGCCTCGAACACCGTCACCTTGATGCCTCGGGCGGCCAGATACCCGGCAGCGGTGAGGCTGGAGGGGCCGGAGCCGATGCAGGCCACCTTCAGCTCCTCATTGATCAAGGGACACTCGGGTTTGCCGGTAATTTGGTCGCAGGCCGAGAGGGCCATGTATGTGTCTGCCACATAGCGCTCCAGACGGCCGATGGCCACGGGCTCGCCCTTTTTGCCCAGGATGCAGGCGCCTTCGCACTGCGTTTCCTGCGGGCACACGCGACCGCAGACCGCAGGCAGGCTATTGGTGGACTTGATGACCTCGTACGCCTTCTGCACGTCGTTCTTCTGCAGGTGGGCTATGAAGTCCCGAATGGGCACTTCCACAGGACAGCCCTGCACGCAGAGAGGTTTTTTGCATTGGAGGCAGCGTGAGGCTTCGAGGAGGGCCTGGTCTTCCGCATATCCCAGGGCCACCTCGGCAAAATTTTTAATGCGCGCCAGGGGCTCCTGGGCGGGCATGGGCACACGCGGGACTGCAGGCACCCGGGACTTGCCTTTTTTGGGGGAGGATTCGCTACTTGCCATGGCGCTCTTTGAATGCCTCAAAGGAGAGGGCTTCCTGGGGTTTGAAGGCCGCAAGGCGCTGGCGGAGCTCGCCAAAATCCACCTGATGCCCGTCGAATTCCGGGCCGTCCACGCAGGCGAACTTCACCTGCCCGCCCACGCTCACGCGGCAGGCGCCGCACATGCCGATGCCATCCACCATGATGGAATTGAGGCTCACGGTGGTTTTGACGCCAAAGGGCCTGGTGGTTTTGGACACGGCTTCCATCATGGGCACGGGGCCGATGGCCACCACTTCCTTGACGGTCTGGTCAGTCTTGAGTCGCTCTTCCAGCACCTGGGTGACGAAGCCCTTGTGGCCGTAGGACCCGTCGTCCGTGGCAATGAGCACTTCATCGCAAAAACTTTTTAGCTCATGTTCAAAGAGCAGCAGATTCTTGCTGCGTGCGCCGATGATGGCCACGGTGTGGTTGCCGGCGCGTTTGTGACCCTTGGCGATGTGGTGCATGGCAGCAATGCCGGTGCCGCCACCCACGCAAACCACGGTGCCGACACGTTCGATGTGCGTGGCCTGGCCCAGGGGGCCGCAGAGGTCGTGCAGGGCATCGCCTTCCTCCAGGGTCTCCAGATGGGCCGTGCTTTTGCCCATGACCAGATAGACCATGGTGATGGTGCCGGCCTCGGGGTCGGCATCGGCAATGGTCAGGGGAATGCGTTCGCCCTGTGCGCTGACACGCAGGATGACGAAGTTGCCGGGTTGCGCCTTCTTGGCGATGTGGGGGCACGAGATGACCAGCTTGCTCGTCTGCCCAGGAATCAGCCGCTCTTTTGAAACAATGGTGCAAGGCGTCTGCTGCATGGGGGCTCCTGGCGAGAGAATGGGAACATATAATGGCACAACGCAAAGTTTGGCAAGGGCGGCTTGCGTTTGACCCCGGAAGTGGCTACTGTAAAGAAAGGTTAATTTGTCCAGGATTCGCTAGGCCCAATCTGGCCCGGTCTGGCTCGGCCATGGAGGGCCGGAAACTGGCCGGAGACTGAGCGGACACCGGGGGTGCCATGATGGACGCCACCTCTGCCCTTCGAGTGGGACTTGCTGCCTACCAGCATCAGGCGCTGACCGTGGCGCGCCCTGAACCTGCCGCGCGGGTCGCCGAGGCCGACGCCGCCTCGGGGACAGGCCAGCCCGGCGCCTCCTTTCGCTTCAGGTTAGGCAAGCTGCAGATTTCCGTGCTGGAGCAAGCGCCGGAGTCCCAGACAACAACTGCCCGGGACGCCATGGCGTCCTTGCGTGCGTTGGAGGATCAGGCCGACCAGGCTGCCAGCGCGGCCTTTGCCCTGCGCCAGACCCTGGCCGGGACTTCACGTCACGAGGACGCAGTTTCTGCCGCGGGCCCCCTGGCGCTGGATTCCTCTTCCGCGCCGGCATCTCATGTGCGGAAGCTGGCCGTGGCCGCCTACCGGCAGGCCGATCTGGCCTGGTTGACAGACCCCTACCGTCCCGGCGTGTTGCTCGGCGTGTTCTGACCTGTCGGGCTGGACGCTTGTGTGGATGCAGTGAGGGAGGCGCGCGCAGCGCCTCCCTTTTTTATTTGCAACGTCAGCGGGCCTTGCCTTCCCCTTCGGCCTGCAGGCTGTGGATGAGTCCGCGGAGCACCTGGGCCTGTTCCGCCAGCTGGTCCACGGCCAGGGAAGACTGGCGCATGGCCTGGGCCACGTTGGAGGAAATCAGATTGATATCCTCAATATTCCTGTTGATTTCGTCGCTTGCGGCGGACTGTTCCTCGGCGGCGGCGGCAATGGAGCGCACCTGGTCCGTGGCCGCGTCCACCAGGCTGACTATCTGCTGCAGGGCCGTACCAGAGTTGCCGGCCAGGGACGTGGCATCATCGATGAGTCTGGATGCGGCGTCGAAGTTGGCGATGTTGGTGTTGGTGCCCTGTTGGATGGCGGCAATGGCCGCCCCCACTTCCCTGGTGGCCTGCATGGTTTTTTCCGCCAGTTTGCGCACCTCGTCGGCCACCACGGCAAAGCCGCGGCCGGCGTCGCCCGCCCGGGCGGCCTCAATGGCGGCGTTCAGGGCCAGCAGGTTGGTCTGGTCCGCAATGTCGTTGATGACCACCATGATCTGGCTGATTTCTTGGGCCTGCTTGCCCAGGGCGTGCATGTCCTGGGTCAGGCCCTTGGCCTGGGCCAACACCTGTTCGATGCTGTGCACCACCTTGGCCACCACCTCTGCCCCCGCCGTGGCTTCGCGTTTGGCATGGTCCACGGTGTCCGCAGCCTGGCCGGCGTTGCGAGCCACCTCCAACACCGTGGCGTTCATCTCTTCCATGGCCGTGGCGATCTCTCCCAGGCGGCGGGATTGCTCTTCCGTGCCCTGGCTGGATTCCCCCACCTGGGCCGCCAGTTCTTCGGAGGCGGACAGGATCACCCCTGCCGCGCCTTCCAGCTTGGCCGCGGCGGTCAGCATGCCTTCCCGCCGGGCGTGGTCTGCCTTGGCGCGGGCCTGTTCCGCCTGATCCATGGCGGCTCGGGCCAGGGCGGCGTGCTCCTCTGCCTCTGCGGTTTTGGCGTTGGCCATGGCGATTTTGGCCTTGAGGGATTCCACCATCTCCCGCAGGGCATCGGCCAGCACGCCGATTTCGTCGCGCTGATGGATGTCGATGGGCCGATCCAGGTCCCCGGCGGCCACGGCCTGGGCCGCATGCATGATGCGGTTCACCGGTTTGACAATGAGCCGCGTGACCCCGAACACCAGGGCCACCAGCAGCGCCAGGCCCCCCAGGCTCAGTTCCAGCAGCAGGTTCTGCATGGCGTGGACGCTCTCCATCATCCTGGCCCGGGGCAGGGTGACGAGGAAGCTCCAGGCTCCTTCCGCCCCTTCCAGGGTGATGGGCGTCATGCAGTAGAGCATGTCCTCGCCGCCGGTGGCGGAAGCCTGGGAGAACAGCAGGGGCGTGCCCTGTGCCAGGGCCTTGGCAAAGGCGCTCTTGTGCTCCGGGGCAATGACCTCCTGCATCTGTTTGCCAATAAGGGCTGGGTCAGGGTGGGCCACAATCATGCCGGTGTTTGAGAGCAGCACGCCATAGCCCGTATCGAATACGGTTATCCGTGCGGCCAGGGCCTGGAGGCCCTCCAGGCTCAGGTCCACCCCGGCCACGCCCTTGCCGTGTTCGAGCATGGGCACGCACACGCTGATCATCATGCGATCCTGGCCTGCCACTTCGTACACCGTGGGCTCGGTGACAAAGGGAGTGCCCGTTTGCAAGGGGGTCCAGTACCATTTTTCTCCCGGATCCCGGCTGGAGGCGAGGACAGGGGTGGCAAATGTCTCCTCAAGGCCCTGGGTGCCGCGGATGACGTAGGGCAGAAAGCGGCCGGATTCCTCGTGCAGGGCGTCGGCCTTGATGAACTCGGCGTCACGGCCGTCAAAGGCATTGGGCTCCCAGGCAGTCCAGGCGCCGAAGAGGTCCGGGAAGTTCTTGAGGGTGCGATGCAGCAAGCCGGCCACCAGGGCGCGGTCCGGCTGAGCCTGGGCGCGGGCGGAGGCCACCCCGGCGGCCAGACCCTTGGCTGCGGCGGTGGCGGCATCCAGGTCGCCTTTGACCAGATTGGCATAGCGGGCGCTGATTTCCTGGGCCAGCTGCGTGGTGTCGGCCGCGGACTGCTCCTGAATCTGCATCCGTACCACCAGCATGATGGCCAGCAAGACGACGATGGCCGCCAGACTGACCGGCAGCAAAATCTTGTTGCGCATTTTCAGATGGTTGAGCATTGCAGTATCCTGGAATGTGTGGGTGGATGGGGCGAATGCGCCGCAAACGCCGCTGGGTGTCTTCCTCCTTACGGGAAAGTTGTGACAGCCTGTTGAACGGAGAGGCGCAGCAGGATGACAAGACGGCAGCCTGCCCACAGTACCGCATATCCATTGGGTCGACAACGGGAAATCAATCCTTGCCCGGCACCAACGGCAAACGCCCCTGGCCGGTCAGCTCGGCCAGGGGCGTTCAGGCGGTCGTGAGGGGAAATCTCAGCAGGTGGCCTTGCCGCGCTCCTTCTGGGCATACATGGCGGCATCCGCCTGGGCCAGCAGGGCATCCAGGGTCATGCCGGGGGTGTACATGGCCACACCGCAGCTGACCCGCAAGGAACCACACGGCAGGGAGGCGGAACGTTCCTGCAAGGACCGTTGCAGCCGTTCCACCAGCGCGGCAGCCTCGGAGGCGGTACACTCGGCCAACAGGAGGAATTCGTCACCGCCAAAGCGGAACAGGTTGTCCATGGGGCGAATGTTGGCTCGGACGATGCCGGCCACGATCTTGAGAGCGTCGTCACCGGTAAGGTGGCCGAATTTGTCGTTGACTTCCTTGAAGTTGTCCACGTCCATGGCCACGGCGACAAAATCCCGGCCCTGGCGGCCATACCGGGAGATGGCCCGCTGGAAGAAATGATCCAGGGAGCGACGGTTCAGGCAGCCCGTGAGTTCATCGTGCATGGCCAGGAATTCCAGCCGGCCCTGGAAATAATTCACGGCCAGGACCACAATGGCGATGATGACGATGGATGCGGCCGCGCCCACGCCCAGGGTGGTCATGAGGTTCTTGCGCGCCGCGCCCAATACGTCGCGTTCATCCTGTTCCACGATGAGAAACCAGTTCAATTCCGGGATGTAGCGGGAGGTGAGCTGGGTGACGCCGTCGTCGTTCTCATAGCTCAGGTCCACATGATCCTTGCCGGCATCCAGAATGGTCGGGGCCACCTTGCCGATGCCGGGCAAGTCGTGGATGTTCACCCGCTCCACCAGGCTGGTGTCCATGTGGGCCTGGATCATGCCCCGGGGGTCCACCAGGTAGATGCGGCGCAGGTAAGTGGCCTGGGTAGTGCGGATGATGTCTGCCACGGCGTCCAGCTCCAGACCCACGCCGGTCACGCCCAGCAGGCGGCCGGCGGCATCCTGCACACGGAAATTGATGAAGATGGTCAAGGTGTTGTTGGCGGCCTGGTTGGTGTCCACGTCCAGGTCATACTCCATCCCGGAGTTGACAAAGAGGTAATACCAGACGTCGTGGTCGTCTTCTTTGGAGATGGTTTTCAGCACCCCGTTGTAATGGTAATACTTTGAGGTTTTCGCCGAGACAAAAAAGGTACTGAAGTAGCCATATTTTTTGTGGATTCCTTCCAGAAAACGCTGTACCTGCCCTTCGTCCTGTTCCCCCGCCAGGGCCCACTCCTTGAGGAAGCTGTCGTTGGCCATGAGGGAGGAGACATGCAGGGGCTGCATGAGATTTTTGAGAATTTCCGAATAGATGGTGTCACGCGTCAGGGGGAGGGCCGAGGTGGTCAGCTCCTTGAGCGCCGCGGACCGGGAGACGGCATAATTGACCAGGCTGGTGGCGGCAAAGGCGGCCACCAGTACACTGGAGAGCAGCAGGATAAGGCGAGACTTGATCGTCATGCGGCGCTCGTCGGTTTGGCAAGACTGTTGCGGTGGGAATTGCAACATGCATGTACGTTGCAGGGCCGCAGGCGGTCAAGATGCCCGTGCCCGCGCCACAACTCACCGGGTCATGCTGCAGGTGGGGCAGACCCGGTCAGCCACCAGGCAAACCTCCGCGCCAGAGGCGGCGAAAGGAGACGGCGTTTGCGGACCTCGAAACAGCAGGCGTCAAAGTCCGCACCGGGGGGTTCGAGGCGGATTTCCACTACGCCGCATGTACCCCGTGTGAAACTTCACGGGCGGAAACGGGAGTCGCCAGCAGCGAGACACAGAGAACGCCCACCACGCAGAACCATTGCCGTTCACGGCAGATCAAGATATGTTCAAGGCCGTCGTCTCGTCAACAAATCCAAACGTATCCAGACCAATCCATCCATCCTCAAAAAAACAAGGAGGACGGCCCACATGCCCGCCTTTGGCCAGCCGCCACATCCGCAGTTCGACACCGCCCTGAAAGTGGGCCGCCCGCCCAACGTGCAGGCGTTGTTCCCCAATTCCCGCGCTCTTCTCGTCAGCGGCAAGGTCGTGGACCGAGCCATGCTCGCCAAGGGTCAGGCCATGACCATTGCCGCCAACGGACGCAGCCACTTTGTCATCCGCGGCACCCTGCTGGCCGCCCAGCGCGCCAATGCCGCGGTGATCCTTGAAATTGCCAAGAGCGAAGGCGGCGCGGCCCATTATTGCGCCACCACCATGTGGAACCTGGCCCGCCAGGTGGACGCCATGTGCAACGAGCTGGGCATCACCGTGCCCGTGGCCGTGCACGCGGACCATTACGGCGTCAAGAACCCGGCGGATCTGGAAAAAGCCAAAGTGGAAATCCCCACGCTGTTCGAAGCTGGTATGACCTCCATCGCCATCGATGCCTCCCACCTGCCCGATGACGAAAACCTCCTGGCCAACATCGCCCTCAAGGACTATGTGCCCACCTGGGCCGGCTATGAGACGGAAGTCGGGGAAATCAAGGGGAAATCAGGCCTTTCCACCCCGCAGGAGGCCCTGTTTCTCATTCAGGGGCTGAACGCCCACGGCATCCATCCGGACTGGATTGCCCTGAACAACGGCACCACCCACGGCATCGAAGCGTCGGAGGCCGGCATCCAGGTGGAATTGACAGCGGAAATCCATGCCGCCCTGGCTCCGTACAAGCTTTCCGGGGCCCAGCACGGCACCTCGGGTAACAGCTCGGCCAAGCTGCGGGAAATCGCCGCCAAGACGGCCACTACCAAGGCCAATGTGGCCACAGCCCTGCAAATGCTCTCCTGGGGCGTACAGGTGAACGAGTACGGCAACGCCGTACTGGACGAAGCCAAGCGCCTGATCAAGGAACCCGGCAAGGGCGTGACCGAAGAACTTTGGGCGGAGCTGGTGGCCTACGCCGATTCCAAGGGCCTCAAGGCAGGGGACTACAAAAAGCTCAACCTGCCCTTCGAGTGCCGCATGCTGGGCCTGCCCAAGGACGTGCGAGACCGCATGGCCGAGGCGGTGGCGGGCTTTGTGGAAGAATTGCTGGTGGACGTCTTCAACGCCAAGGACACCGCGCCCCTGGCCATCGAAGCCATCCTGGCCGCCAACTCCTACGACCTGGGCCCCAAGGTGGGCGTCATTGAGGACCCGGCAGAATGGACCGAGGACAAGATCCGCGCCAGGGCCAAGACCATCGTGTCCGACAAGGGCCCTGAAGGCGATTTCGACGATTAGACGGAACGCATGACGAAGCGGGGGAAGTCAGGTCCCCCCGCCCCTCGCATGGGGATCGCAATGCGCGCAATACGTTCGGGGGAAGGCATCCGTGCTGGATGGCTTCCCCCGAAGGCGTTTACGTGCATGCGGCGGCTACTTCCTGCGTCTACCCGGCATGATCAATTGTTCCAGGTTGTTGGCCAGCCATGCCTGCAGCACGCGGTCCACATTCCCGGCAATCCATGGCGAAAGCCGGATGCCGGCGCGGTGCAGGTGTTCGGCATAGCTTTCCGCCACCGCGCCGCACACCAGGGACCGGATGCCCGCGGCGTGGAGGGTTTCCGCCAGGGCGCTGGGGCCGCCTTTGGGCATGGGGATGAACCCGCGGGAATCCAGCTCGCCGGCGCGTGATTCATAGAACCGCAGTTCCGAGGCGTTTTCCAGCAACGAGGCCATCCGGTCCCCATATGTCGCCAGGCACACGCGCATGCTCCCTTGCCTCACCCCGAACTCCTTGCCGGTTAGCTGCCAATGGTGTTCTTGACGATTTCGATAACCTGTTTCGGATCGAAGGGTTTGTTCACCGTGGCCACGGCCTTGCGGATGGCCAGGTGAATGCCGGACAGTCCGCTGATGACGATGACCGGCAGCTCCTTGAATTCCGGTTTCTGGGTGAACTTGCGGTAGAACCGCGGCCCCCACTCCTCGGGCATTTCCAGGTCCAGCGTGATGAGGTCCGGTTTTTCGCGCTCCAGCACCTCCAGGGCCAGGCTGCCGTCGGAGGCGGAGCAGGTCTCGTAGCCGTGGTCCTTGAACAAGGAGGTCAAAAACTCCACGATGGCCGGATCATCATCCACAACCATGATTTTCTTGGGCATGGCTTACTCCTGGGCGGTTGGGGCATGGCACTGGCCGCAGGTGAGGGGGCCCTTGCCGGTGTTTTCGTGGCAACCCTGGCACTGCAGGTGGTAGGCCCGGCGCAGGGGGGTTTTGTCCCGCAGTTTGGGATCCGCGGCGGGGTTCACGGCATGGCAGTCGACACAGGGCGTGCCTTCGGAGGAGTTGTCGGGATCCATCTTGCCATCGGTTTCGCCGTGGTGGCACACGCCGCAGTTGTCCAGGCCGGCTTTTTCGTTGTGGACATCATGCTCGAACCTGGCTGCCGGGCGCTGGGGGGCGGGGAAGGGATCCCTGCTCACCACCACCATGTCGGACTGGGAGAACGCCGGCAGCACCCAGGCCAGCACGGCCAGGCCCAGCACGACCAACAGCAACGGGGATGTGGTGCGACGCATGGCTATTCCCCTCCCCCGGCTTCGGCCGGCCGTTCCATGTGCTTGTAGATGATATCGCCCAGGAAGTAGATGTGCATATCAATCTC
>JAIWOE010000007.1 GCA_020217165.1 Desulfovibrio sp.
GAAGTGCTTGATGATGTCTTCCAGGCCGCCGTGACAGTTATGGCAAGGGGCGATGAGGGTATGCACTCCCGTGGCCTTGAGCTGTTCGGCCTTGATCTTGTTCCCGATGACACGGACCTTCTTGAATGGCGGGCCGCAGTTGATGACGCCACCACCGGCGCAGCAACAGTAGTTGTGTTCACGGTTGGGAGTCATTTCCACCACATCCTCGGCAATGTGCTTGACCACCTCGCGCAGTTTGTCCATGAGGCCGCGGCCGCGGATGATGTTGCAGGGATCGTGGATGGTCACGGCCCCGGGATGCTTGCTGGCCATGCGGATTTTGCCGCTTTCCAGCAATTCCCAGAAGAACTCGATGGAGTGCACTACCGGCACGGGGTGCATTTTCCAGCCCAGCCAGCGGTTGGCCACATCGTACACGGCGCGGAAGGCGTGGCCGCATTCGCCCATGACAATGCGTTTGACGCGCAGGCGCTGGGCGGTTTCGTAGTGGGCGCGTTCCACGCGGGACATGACTTCGGCATCCCCGCTGAACATGGCCATATTGGAGTTGTCCCAGCCCGGGGTGGCAGGCATGGTCCAGTCCAGGCCGGCGTTGTGGAAGATGGCCGCAGCCTGATAGATGAGCTGGGTGCGGAATTTGGGCTCCGGCGCAATGACGGAGTACATGAAGTCCGCGCCTTCCTTTTCCAGGGGGATGCGCAGGTTGGGAAATTCTTCCCGGGCCTCGTCTTCCTGCCACATCAGGGAGTCGATCCACTCGTCATCCTTGACCCACATCTGGTTCAGGGTGGCGGCGTGGGAGTGTGCGGTGTCCTGAATATACTGCGGTGTGACGCCCAGCTTGTGACAGATGCGTCGCACCACGCTGATGATGTAGGCCGTATCGATGCCCAGGGGGCAGTAATGCATGCAGCGCCGGCAGAGGTTGCATTCCGTGTAGGCAATCTGGGCAAACTGCTGCAGTTGCTTCTTGGTGACGTCGCCGTCGGCCTTGAGGATTTCCCACATGGTCTGGCGAACCTTGCCCACGGGGGAGTAGCTGGGGTCGCCATCGTGAGATAAGTAATAATGGCAGGCCTTGGCGCACAGGCCGCAGCGCATGCAGGTTTCCGCGTAGGTCTGCAGGCGCGCCCCGGTTTCGCTTTTCAGCACGCCTTTGATGATGGAGCGGATGCGGGATTGCTCCAGGCGATCCAACCCGCCCTGGATGCCGGCGTCGTCGATGAGCCTGTCGGCAATGGTGCTCATTGCATGAACTCCTTATATTACCAGTCTTTTGCGCGACGAACGCCGCCAAATTCGCTGCCGATGTACGCCCGGCTGAAGAGGCCGAAGAGCATGTGCGAAAGCCTGGTGAACGGGATGGCGACGAGCATCAGCTCGCCGGACAGGATGTGCAGGGTGGTCATGACCAGATTAGGGCCCACGTGGTGATATACCAGCACCCCCGTGAGGAAAGGCAGGCAGGCGATGATGAGCACCAGCCAGTCCTGCCCGCTGGTGACAAAGCGCACCTCCGGCTTCAGGAGCCGGCGCAGGGCAAAGAACACACAGCAGGCCACCACCACCATGGCCACGATGTCCGTCACCGCTTCCGGCGGCGACCACCAGGAAACGCCGTGGAACTGCTCCACCATCACCACGTGGCCCAGCACCACCAGGGGCAGCAGGATGAGCCCGATGTGGAAGACGAAGGTGGCGATGGTTTCCAGGGGATTTTCCTTCCATCCCAGGGCCCCGAAGGGCGTGAACCAATGCGCCAGGGACCTGAGGCCGAATTTCCAGCTCATGTACGCCAGGGCCTGTCCGTCTTTTTCCTTGGCCAGATTATACATGCGGACAAGGCGGTACAGGGAGCCGAATACAAAAATCGCCGCTGCCGCCCACGCCAGGGGGCCGACAGCCAATGCATACAACTGTTCCATGGAATCCTCCCTTGGACCGTGCCCTACGCTTTGAAGGACGAAATGTGATCCACGATGCGCAGGCATGCGCCGCCGGAGACCGCCCGGATGAGCACCTTTTCCCCGCTGGGGTCAAAGGCCGGAGGCCAGACCTTGTCGAACCATTCCTTGTACACCTTGTCGTCCAGGACGATGGTTTGCCGGCCGTGTTTTTCCACCGCCGCGGCCACGCGTTTGCCATCCGGGGAAAACACCGGCGGCCAGGCCATGTCGTAGCGGCCGGTCCAGGCCGCGCCGTCCACCACAATACGAAATTTGGTGTTGTTCTCACTGGCTAGGCAGGCCGCCCGGCCGGTGGAGCTGAGCACCAGATCCGTCACCACCGGCCAGGTGCTGTTCCAAGGGGAGCCGTTCACGGCCACGGTGAATTCGCCGAACTTGGGAGCCACAATGGCCGCCAGGGTGCGGCCGTCGGCGGCAAACTTCGTGTGCCAGAGTTGATGGAAAGTGGGTTCCCAGCGGAAGCCTCCGCGAGTGGCCAACCCCCATTTGCCGCCGCTGCGCACCGGGGCCAGCAGCTCTCCGGAAGTGGGGTCGAAGAGTGGTTCCCACACGCACTGATACGTGGTAGTCCAGGGACGGCCCTCTTCAATAATGCCGTAATCATACAGGGAGAATCTCGCCGAAGCGGCCACGCGCTCGCCGGCGGTGTCGAAGGTGGGGGCCCAGCAGTTGACGAAGTTGGTCCCCCAGGGCTCTCCATCCACCGCCACGGAGAACACCCCTTTCTGGTAGCCTTCGATATCCGCCTGTCCCAGGGAGATGGTCTGCACCACGGCGGTGGTGTGGGCGCCGTCACGGCTCAAGGCGAACTGGTTGGCATTCTCATACAGGGTTTCCCAGGGCGCGTCGTCCACGGCCATGCCGTATTCGCCGTCCTGCTGGATGCAGACGGCCAGCCGGCTGCCGTCCTGGCTCCACATTGGATTCCAGACAAATCCAAAGGTGTTTTCCCAGGGTGCATCATCCACGGCCACGGTCCACTCGCCATCGGTTTGCACCAGGGCCATGAGTCGGCCGTCAGGGAGGAATCTGGGCATCCAGAGCTTCTCGAAGATGTTCTCCCAGGCTTGGCCGTTGATGCAGGCCGTGGCGCCATCGTCGGAAACGGCAGCCATGGCCACGCGTTCCCCGTCCGGGGAGAAATACGGTTCCTCCAGCCAGTTGTAGTCACGGGCGCAGGCGTGCAAATCGCACAGGCTGCGCGCGCCTGTCTCAAAATCCCAGGCATCGCTTTGGGGCATGGTCTTCTCCTTGGGCGCTTGCTGTTCCCGCTGCGGCAGGTTGATGGCCTTGGCGGCGGCAGAGCACAGGGCGTACCATCTGCCCGGCAAGCAAGGAGCGATGCGGCGCACGGCACAAAAAAGCGCCGGCCCGGGAGGGGACGGCGCGAAGTTTAGGCGCAAAACACGCCATCAGGCAAAATGGGTGGGCGTGTTATGCGTCTGCTCCTGCGCGCAGGATGCGCCGCAGGGTGTCTTTTGAGATGCCAAGCTCCCGGCAGGTGGCCATCTTCTTGCCGCCATTGCGCTGTAAGGCTTCGATAGCAGCTTGATATTTAATGGATTTTAGTTTCCCGTCTGGCTTGAGGGAAAAATGATGCGACTCCGCCGGCAGCAGGTATTCCGGGAGGTGATCCACCTGAATGTACCCCTTGCGGCACAGGATGAATGCATATTCGATGATGTTTTCCAGTTCACGCACGTTGCCTGGGAATCGATGACGCATGAGAAGCTGGTAGACATCCTCAGAAACGCCATGAATATCCATTCCCTTGATGCAATTATTACGATTGACGAAGTGGGAGATCAGCAACGGGATGTCCTCTGGTCGCTCTGCCAGGGATGGAAGGCGTATCTGTACCACGTTCAGACGGTAAAAGAGGTCATCCCGGAACCTTCCGGCATCCACCATGGATTGGAGATCCTTATTGGTGGCGGCAATTACACGCGCTTCCGTACGCAGGCTCTTGGTGGAACCCAGGGGTTCGAAACTGCGTTCCTGGAGCACACGCAGGATCTTCACCTGCAGTTGCAAGGGCATGTCACCAATTTCATCCAGGAAAATGGTGCCTGTGCCAGCCAGCTGAAAGCGGCCGGGCTTGTCGCTTTTGGCATCGGTAAAGGCGCCAGCCTTGTAGCCAAAAAGCTCGGATTCCAAGAGATTTTCCGGCAACGCGCCGCAGTTCACCGCCACGAACGGCCCCTGTTTGCGGGCCGAAAGATTGTGGATGGCCCGGGCAAACAACTCCTTGCCCGTGCCGGATTCCCCCAGCAGCAGCACCGAGGCGTCGCTTTCGGCAATCTGGGGCAGGATTTGCAAAATGCGTATGAGTGACTGGGACTTGGTGACAATGTCATCCAGGGTGTAGCGCCCCTCCAGCTTCTGGCGCATGAGTTGTATGGCCGTGATATCCCGAAAGGTTTCCACCCCCCCCACCACCTGCCCGGTGGCGTCGCGCAAGGGGGCGGCGCTGATGGAAACCGAGAGCTTGGAGCCGTCCGGTTTGACGATGTAAATGGATTTGTTGCACAGGCTGCGCTCGGTTTCCAGGCATTCACGGATGGCGCAGGCACCGTCGCAAATGCTGGAATGGAACACTTCCCAGCACTTGCGGCCCATGGCCTCCAGGCTCGAGACCCCCGTAATGCGCTCTGCAGCGCGGTTAAAAAACGTGATGTTCCAGTCCAGATCCACGGTAAACACGCCGTCGGCAATGGAATTCATGACGGCGTCGCACGAGATGTGGTTGGGAAGGGTCATACAAACTCCCTCTCAATCGCTGCCGGC
Source organism: Desulfovibrio sp. (assembly GCA_020217165.1). Taxonomy (GTDB): domain Bacteria; phylum Desulfobacterota; class Desulfovibrionia; order Desulfovibrionales; family Desulfovibrionaceae; genus Megalodesulfovibrio. The sequence goes on from JAIWOE010000007.1 coordinate 4,758, forward strand.
CCCATTGGACGAATAATACGCCCAGCAGGGAAATGGCAAGGTGAACTGCAACGCACTGTCGAAATGCAGACTGGCATGGGTTGAAACCAGCATTTTTTCCGCCTTTGGGCGCAAAACGCGCCCAGTACTAGACGCATCCTGATCCCACATTGCCAAAAACCGCGTCGTTGCTTATCTGGAGGTACTGGCACACAACGTGCTCATACGTTAGCACACGAGAAACGCATTCCAAAATCGTTCCACTCGTGCAACGCCAAGAGCGAGGGCGCCCATGTCCGGGGTTACGTCAGGGTCCATGTTTTCGTTCATCAGCCATAGCCTGGCCGGCAAGCTCGTGGTGGCCAATGGCGTGTTGCTGCTGGGCAGCGTGGCCCTGCTGACGTGGGCGGCCATGGTCAACCAGCAGGAGCTGGGCAACCGGGCCGCCCTGGACGGAGCGGAGCGTCTCTCCACCACCGTGAAACTTGGCCTGCACTATGCCATGATGCTCAATTCCCGGGACGACATCTCCCAGATTGTGGCCAATATCGCCCGCCAGCCGGAAATTCTGGCCGTGCGGGTGTACAACAAGGACGGGGCCATCAAGTTCTCCAACAAGCCCGAAGAGGTGGACATCTTCGTGGGCATGGAGGAGGCCGCCTGCGCGCCCTGCCACAGCCGCACCCCGCCGCGTACCACCCTGAGCGTGATGGAGCGTACGCGGATGAAGGAGGACGAGACCGGCCGCAGCATTGGCATGCTCACCCCCATTGAGAACGAGCCGGGCTGCAGCGAGGGCTGTCACTTTCACCCGGTTGAGACGAAGATCCTCGGCGCCATAGACATGGTTCTCTCCCTGCAGAGCTCCGATGACGAGGTGCAGGCCCTGGGACGCCGCATGCTGTTGTTTTCCGGCGGCGTGTTTCTGGCCGTCTCTGGGTTGCTGCTGTTTTTCATGGGCCAGTACGTGAACAAGCCCATCCGGGCCCTCATCCAGACCACCCGCGGCATTGCCCGGGGCGAGGAACCCCCGGTGCTGGTGACCACCCAGCGCGACGAAATCGGCCAGCTGGCCCAGGCCGTGGCGGATATGGGCGCGGCCATTGCCGAAAAGCAGAAGGATCTGAACCGCCAGCGCGATGAGTACCAAAATCTCTTTGCCAATGTCCCGTGTTTCATCACCGTGCAGGACCGGAATTTCCGCCTGCTGCGGTATAATAAGGAGTTCAAGGATCATTTCCATCCCCGGCCCGGCCAGCCCTGCTACAAGGCCTACAAGGGCCGCAGCGAGAAATGTCCGGTCTGCCCTGTGGAAACCACCTTCCAGACCGGCCGCTCCGCCACCAGTGAAGAGAGCGGGCTGGATTCCCAGGGCAACCTGCGCCACTGGCTGGTGACCACCGCCCCCCTGCGCGACGAAAAAGGCGAGGTGGTGGCGGCCATGGAAATGAGCCTGGACATCACCGCCCGCAAGGAGCTGGAGCGAGAGGCCAAGCGGTTGGAGGAAAAGTACCAGGCCATCTACCGCACCATCCCCAGCCCGGTGTTTCTGCTGGATTTGACGGGGCTGACGGTGCTGGACTGCAACAAAAGCGCCGAGACCGTGTATGGGCTGCCCCGCAAGGATATGCTGGGCCGGTACTTCCCGGACTTCTTTTTGCCCGAGACTCGCGAACGCATGGCCGCGGACCTGCGGGTGTGCAGGCCCATTGAACGCGCACCGCAACTGGTACCCGACGGGCGCACCTTGTATGTGGCCATGCTGGCTACCCCGGTGGAAATCGGCGGCTCCCGCGTGCTGCTCATCACCGTCACGGACATCACTCGCCGGCTGGAGGCGGAACAGCAGCTGGTGCATGCCGGCAAAATGGCCACCCTCGGGGAGATGGCCGCCGGCGTGGCCCACGAGTTGAACCAGCCCCTCACGGTCATCAAGGGAGCGGCCTCCTATTTTCTCAAGAAGATTCGCCGTGGCGAGACCGTGGCGCCGGACGTGTTGGCCGACCTTTCCCAGGAAATAGACAGCCACGTGGACCGCGCCTCGCGCATCATCAATCATCTGCGGGAATTCGGCCGCCGGCCGGAAATGGAACTCATGGCGGTGGATGTGCAGCAGGTGCTCGCCCGTTCCCTGGAAATGTTCCGCCAGCAACTGGCCTTGCGGCAAATCAAGGTGGAGCTGGACGTCTCCCCCAACGTGCCCAAAGTCATGGGCGATGCCGGCCGGCTGGAGCAGGTGTTCGTGAACATGCTCATGAACGCCCGGGACGCCATCGAGGAAAAATTTCAGGGTGAGAAAGCCCGCTCGGCCAAGGATTCGGCCCCGGGGGATGAAAAACGCATCACCATCACCGCCCGGGACTGCCATGGCTGGGTGCACATCCGCGTGTCGGATACCGGCGGTGGCGTGCCCGCCGGCGTGCAGGCCCGGATCTTTGAACCGTTCTTCACCACCAAGGCCACGGGCAAGGGCACCGGGCTTGGGTTGTCCATCAGTTACGGGATTGTCCAGGACTGCGGCGGGGAGATTTTTCTGGAGCGCACCGGGCCGGACGGCTCCACGTTTCTGGTGATTCTGCCGTCCCCGGAAGCCACGGCCTGCGCCCTCCCGGAGGAGACGTCCAATGGTTGAATTGTCTTCGGAAAAAACCATCCTGCTGGTGGATGACGAGGAGGGCATCCGCAAGGTGCTGTCCCTGATCCTGCGCGATGCCGGCTATGAGGTCCACCTGGCCACGTCCGGGGAAGACGCCCTGGAAAAACTGGACGCTGTGCAGCCGGCCATTGTCCTCACGGACATCAAAATGCCAGGCATGGACGGCATCGAGCTGCTCTCGCGCATTAAGGCCATCAACCCGGATATCGAGGTCATCATGCTTACGGGGCATGGGGATCTTGATCTGGCCATTCAGTCCATCAAGCGCGAGGCCACGGACTTCGTCACCAAGCCCATCAACGAAGATGTGCTGGATATTGCCCTCACCCGCGCCCGGGAGCACCTGGCCATGCGGCGCCAGCTGCGGGAATACACGGAGCATCTGGAACGCCTGGCCCTGGAAAAAAGTCGGGAGCTGGCCGCGGTGGAACGCTTTGCCGCCGTGGGGCAAACCGCCGCCTCCCTGGCCCATGCCATCAAAAACATCGCCTCCGGGTTGGAAGGCGCCATTTTTCTGATGGAATCCGGCCGCAAGGGCGATGAGACCATGCAAGAACAGCAGGCGCTTCGGGAACAGGGCTTTGCCATGCTCAAGGATAACGTGGCCGCCATCAAGCACCTGATGCAGGATTTACTGCAGATGGGCTCGGAGCGCGTTCCCCAGCGGGCCCCGTGCGATCCCGATCAACCCGCCCTGGAGGTGGCCTCCCTCCTGCGGCACAAGGCCCTGGAAGCCGGGGTGGAACTGATTGTGGAGGCCGGCGCCGGCCGCGAGCCCATCCTCATGGATGCCAAAGCCATCCATCAGTGCCTCATGAATCTGGTGGGCAATGCCATTGAGGCTGCGGCCATCCCCTTCAAGGGGGTGCGGCCCGTGGAGGCCTGCGTGCGAGAGGTGCGCCTCACCACCAGCCGCCAGGGCCGCTTCATCTGCTACCGCGTGTCCGATACCGGTCCCGGCGTGCTGGAGGAGGCCCGGGAGCGGCTCTTTGCCGCCTTTGCCACGGGCAAGGCCACGGGCACCGGCGTGGGACTCATGGCTACCAAGCGCATTGTGGAGGCCCACGGCGGCAGTATTGAGCTGGAAAGCGCCGGTCCCAGCGGCGCCACCTTTGCCCTGTGCCTGCCCGCCGCCAGCGCCAAGGGTCACTTTGCCAACGGGACCGCCACATCCGGACCCACCGGGCTGGGGAGGTGTGCATGCAGCGAGTAGTCATCTCCACCCAGGGCCGCATGCTGCTGGAGGACCGTCCTTACGGACAGGATCCCCTGCTCCTGCTGGGGGAGGCTGTGACCTTGGAAGAAGGATGTACCCTGGGCAGCTGGTTTCAGCTGATCCAGTTGCATACGGATTTTGTGCGCCTCAGCCAGTTCCTGCCTGCCTTGCTCCAGGCCGTGGCCCAGGGCAAAGGCCCCCTGCCGCCGGACATGGACCGGCTGGAACTGGTGCGCACGGTGGAATTGGTGGGCCATCCCGGCCCGGCCCGTTTGGACATGTACACGTCGCTCATCGGCGTGCGCGAAGATCACCCCAGTCAGGAGGTTCCCATCAAGCACATCCCCCCGGCGTCCCTGTGGGACGCGCCGTTCCGCCTGGGCCGTTGCCGGCACATGGTCCTGGGCGACCGCTTTGCAGAGTTCGTCTTCGAAACGGTCTTCACCCTGTTCGAGCTGATCGAAGCCGTGGCCTGGCAGCTTTCTTTCCACGGCGCTTCAGCGGAATGCGCCCTCAGGAGGTGACATATGTTCGAGAAGATCCTGTTCGCCACCACTGCGTCCCCCACCTGCGACGACGCCGCCAAGGTGGCCTTTGAACTGTCCAAGAAGAACAAGTCCGAACTCACGGTCTTCCACGTCTTCGGCATCCCCACCCGCGGCTTCTCCACCTTTGCCACGGACGTGCGCACCGGCAGCGAAACCGAGGCCCAGGACCAGAACTATGTGGATCTGGTGAAGGAGGAAATGAAAACCACCTACGAAGCCTTGATGAAGGACCACCCCGGCTGCACCCTGGAAGCCGTGGTGGGAGACCCGGCCATGGAAGTGCTGCGCACGGCCCGCAAAATTGGCGCGGATCTCATCATCATGGGCGCGCATACCCGGGCTGACGATGTGGGCGCCACCCGCCACCGCGCCGTGGCCGGCTCCACCATGCAGCGTGTGGCCCGCACGGCCCGTTGCCCGGTGCTGGTGGTGAGCCGTCCGTGCATCACCTGCTGGAGCTACTTCGCCAATATTGTGGTGGGGGTGGACTTCTCCAAGCAGTCCGACCACGCCTTTGCTTTTGCCCGCAACGTGGCCGCGGACATTGGCTGCCGTCTGCACCTCTTCCACGCCCTGGACGTGGGCAAGGAAGGCGGCGCCATGGCCCCGGATCAGGCCTATGTGGAAAAGAAGATCGAGGCGGCCCGGAAGAAGATCGAAGAAAAATACGTCAGCAAGATGGAAGGGTTCGACAACTACATCATCCAGATCTGGGAAGGCGAGCCCTACGTGGAAATTCTCAAGTACGCCCGGGAAGCCAAGGCGGATCTCATTGTCATGGCCCACCACAGCAAGGATGTGGATCCCGAGCAGGCACTCATGGGCTCCACCCTGGAACAGGTGGTGCTGCGCTCCAACTGTCCGGTGGTCAGCGTGAACCATCCGGACAAGGTGGACGTCTCCCCCTATGGACATCGGCCGGAAACCGCAGAGGCCTAACCCATGGCCAAGGTGCTGGTGGTGGATGACGAAGCGCATTTGCGGGTCTTCGTGAGCGCCGTCTTCCGCTCGGCCGGCCATGAGACCGCCATGGCCAGGGACGGCGCCCAGGGATTGGAAAAAGCCAGGGAGATGCAGCCAGACTGCATCTCCCTGGACCTGATGATGCCCGAGCAAGGCGGGCTCAAAATGCTCCAAGGGCTCAAAGCCGACCCCTCCCTGGCGCGCATTCCCGTGCTGGTGCTCTCGGCCGTCTCGGAGCCGGCCTTCCGCCACGCCCTGGCGTTGGTGGAGGCCGGCCTGGGGCGTCCCCTGGCCGAGTGCGGCGCGCCCGTGCTCCATGTACACAAGCCCCCAACCCCCCAAGGATTGCTGGACGCCCTGGCCCGTCTTCTGGCAGGATGATTCCATCTTTCTGCAACGGGGAATCCTCCCGGAGGAGCGCGGATGCAGCAGTGCCAGACAGCCAGCGAATCCATTCTGCTGGTGGACGACGAAGCCGGCGTGCGCAAGGTGCTGGGCCTGACCCTGCGGGACATGGGCTTTGAAGTGATAGAGGCCGCCGATGGCGATCAGGCCCTGGCGCATTTTGCGCCTGCTGCTGTCTCCGGCACTGGTGGGGCTTCCTTGCCACCGCCGCCGGCCATCGTGGTCACGGACGTGCGCATGCCCGGCAAAAACGGGCTGGAGGTGCTGGAAGCCATCAAGGCCGTGGCTCCGGAAACAGAAGTGATCATCGTCACCGGCCACGGGGACATGGATCTCGCCATCAAGGGCCTGCAGCTGGGCGCGGCGGACTTCCTGCCCAAGCCCGTGAGCGACGGCGCCCTGGAAGTTGCCGTGGCCCGGGCCCTGGAGCGCATCGAAACCCGCCGACAACTCCACGAATATACTTGCAACCTGGAGGCCCTGGCCCAATCCCAGGCCGCCCGGCTGGTGGAAATGGAGCGTCAGCTCGCGGCCCGCCAGGTGGTGGAGGGGTTGTCCCAGGCTTTCAGCGGCGTGGCGGCGGACCTGCAAGACGGCCTCTCGGTGCTGGACGAGCTGCCCTGCTTTGTGGCCCTGCATGACCGCGAGGGCCGCATTGTCAGCGTCAACCAACGCTACCGCGACCGCCTGGGTGATCCCGCCGGGGAGGCCCCGAAGGCCCGGGATGGCTGGACCGTCTACAAGGATGGCGCGGCCAGAAAGCGCTCCCTGCCCGTGCCGGCCACGTTCTTTTCCGACGCCCCCCGCCGCGTGCATGAGGTGCTGCTCTGCAAGGATGGCAACGAGATTCCCGTGGTGGTGCACACCGCCCCCATCCGCAACAGCACGGGGGAGACGGTGCTGGTGTTGGAACTGGCCGTGGACATGGGCGAGCTCAAGCGCCTGCAGACCGAACTGGCCGCCACCCGCGAGCACCTGGCCTCCCTGGGACTGGTGGTGGCCTCCCTCTCCCATGGGGTCAAAGGCCTGCTGACGGCCCTGGACGGCGCCCTCTATGCCATGGAAGCCGGCCTGGAGCGCAACGACATGCCCCGCTTGCACCGCGGCTTTGAGCAGACCAAGGACGTGGCCGGCCGCATCAAGACGCTCATCCTGGATATTCTCTTCTGTGCCAAACGTCGGGAGCCGGAGCGCAAGGTGCTGGAACTGCGTCGTTTTGGTCGAGAAACATTGAACATGGTGCGGGAAAAGGCCGAACGCCTGGGCGTGCAGCTGGTGCTGGAGGCGCCAGGCCAGACTGCGCAGACTGGCCAGACTGGCCAGACTGGGGAAACCGGCCCATCGGAGTCTGATCCTCACCCCGCCACGTTTACGGCCGATCCCACCCTGCTGGCCGCCGCCCTGGTGAACCTGCTGGAAAACGCCATCGAGGCCTGCGCCGGGGCCAAGGCCGCCGAGGGCGAGGAACGCCCCTGCACCGTCACCCTGCGGTGCCAGCGGGTCGAGGCCAAGGTGCGCATCGAAGTGCAGGATACCGGGCCCGGCATGGACAACGCCACCCGCAACAAGCTCTTTCAGGTGTTCTTTTCCACCAAGGGAAGCAAGGGCACGGGGTTGGGGCTGTTCATCACCCGCCACGCCGTGCTGGCCCATGGCGGCAGCATCACGGTGGAATCCACCCCCGGCCAGGGCAGCCGCTTTTGCATCGAACTGCCCCTGGCCGCCGGTGACACCACCTCGCAGGAGGTGTGCGAGCCAGTCTCGTCTACGCCAGTGCTCATCCCTCCAGCGTCATGAACCGCGCATCCTCCACGCCATCCAGCAGCTGAAACGAGGTCATCCGCAATCGGATGAGGGCCGTGTCCGGCCGGCGGGCAAATGCCGACAGCCGGGGATGACGGGCCAGGAACGCCTCCAGGAGGGCAGGGAGGGTCTCTGGGGGCGTCTGGGCCAGCATCGCAGCAACGGTGAGGGCCTGCACGACCTCCCTCGGGTGACTCTCCCGTGTATCCACCAGCAGGCTGGCTTGGGGATTCGCCTGGAGATTTTCATACTTGCGCGAGTTTTTGGGAGTGACTAGCAGCAGGTGCCGCCGGTCCTGGTCCAGCACATAGGCCATCAGGGAACAGTGTGGAGCCGCGGCCTGGGCAGGGCAGGTGGCCAGCACGGCCAGATCCTTTTCCGCAAGCAACGCCAGACAATGATCGAGCAGGGGCAGGGCAGGGGATGCAGGCATGGGTCCTCCTGAAGGGGTTTGCCACCGTCTTGCATCAAGGGCCGGGCGTCGGCAAGGGGGATGCGCACTTGCGGGGGCGCATTTGCGCATTGCAGTCGTTCGTGTTATGGGAAAGATCTTGTCTACAGGAGCCATATGCGGGGAATGCGCCGAAGCCGGCCGCTCCCCGGTGCAGCCACTTCACCAGACTGCATGCATTTGCACCCTATTGCACCCTAGCCGGAGGAAAGTTCATGGGCGCCGTCAGCCAGTTCATGGAGACCAACTACAAACACTTCAACGCCCGGGAAACGTTGGCAGCAGCCAAAGCCTGGAAGGCGCTGCTGGACAAGGGCGGGAAGATGTTCATCACCCTGGCCGGCGCCATGAGCAGCGCGGAGCTGGGCATCTCCCTGGGCCAGATGATTCGCGCCGGCAAGGTGCATGCCATCAGCTGCACGGCGGCCAACCTGGAAGAGGATCTGTTCAACCTTTTCGACAACCACAGCTACGAAGTGGTGCCCAACTGGCGGGAGCTGACCGCGGAAATGGAACGCGATTTGCGGGATCGTGGCTTCAACCGGGTAACGGATACGTGTATTCCCGAGACCGTCATGCTTAAGGCCGAGGCCACCCTGCTGGATATCTGGAAGCAGGCGGACAAGAACGGCACCCGCAAGTTCGCGTGCGAATTCTTCTTCGACATGCTGGATCGTCCTGAGATTAAACAGCATTTTTCCATTCCCCCCGAGCATTCCTGGGTGCTGGCCGCCAAGGAGATGAATGTTCCCATCTTCTCCCCCGGCTTTGAGGATTCCACCCTGGCCAACAAGTTCACGGCCATGGTCATGGACGGCCGCCTTTCCTCCCACAGCATCATCAAAAGCGGCACGGAAATCATGCACGTGCTGGCCGAATGGTACATGGCCCAGGCCGAAGCGGGCACGCCGGTGGGCTTTTTCCAGATTGGCGGCGGCATTGCCGGCGATTTCCCCATCTGCACCGTGCCCATGCTCATCCAGGATCTGCACAAGGAAGATACGCCATTCTGGGCCTACTTCTGCCAGATCAGCGACGCCGTGACCTCCTACGGTGGCTACTCCGGCGCCAATCCCAGCGAGAAAATCACCTGGTACAAGCTGGATGTGGACACCCCCCGGTTCATGATCAACTCCGACGCCACCATCGTCGCACCGCTGATTTTTGCCTACGTGATGGATTGGTAATCCCCACGGGGCCCCGCCCTTCGTGGGATCCTGCGCGCCCGCCTGCCCTGCCGGAATGTTGGAGGCGGGCGCGCTCATGTTGCATGGTTTGACGTTTTAAGACCTCCTGCGTATTTTGGGGACATGTTGTTGCGTTGTGCCATCTTTCTGCTTGCGGGCTTGGCGTGCGTCACGGGCCTGGGGTGGATTGGTGCAGCCTTGGCAATGGAACAACAAGTATTGACAATATATTACTATGTCCGCCCGCCGTATTACGCCGAGGATGCCGAGGGCGATGTGCGGGGCCTGGTGGTGGACCCCGTGCGCAGGGCTGCAGCCTTGGGGCAGGTGCCCCTGCGCTGGGTGGCCCTGCCGGCAGCGCAACAGCTAGAGGTCATTCAGGCCAACACCGGCCCGGCGTGCGCCCTGGGTTGGTTCCAGACCCCGGAGCGTGCCCGCTTCGCCGTCTTTTCCGAAGAAATCTATCGCG
>JAIWOE010000242.1 GCA_020217165.1 Desulfovibrio sp.
CCTTCGAAGCCGTCTTCCTTGAATTCCTTCACCCGCAAGGGCAGGCTGATGGTGATGGCATGCCCCACGGCGGACTGCTCCGTCACCGGCGCCACCACCCGCACTTCGTGGCCGGCTTCCCGGAACGCATGGTACAGGGCCCGCAGGCCCACGGCCTGGATGCCGTCGTCGTTGGTCAGAAGAATGCGCATATGCTGAATGCTCCTGTGCCCTGGGGCCGGGGTCAGCCCGGCTGCCCGGCGGGCGACTGCCTGTTGACTTGATGAACCACGCGATACATAGACAGCGGAATGGAAATGATCAAGGAACAACCCCTCGTCAAGCCCGCCGCTGCGCCGGCTGTTCACCGCAAGCGTCAGTTCGTGGCGGATCTTGCCGGAGGACAACCGGTGGCGGATGTGTTTGTCCTGGCCCAGGCCTCCCGCCGCCAGGCCCGTAACGGCCCCTTCTGGAGCCTGACCCTGCAGGATGCCACCGGCCAGCTGGAAGCTAAACTCTGGAGCCCCCAGGCCCAGGACTACCATGACCTGCGCGCCGGGCACATCCTGCACGTGACCGGCCGCACCCAAATGTACCAGGACAAAGTGCAGCTTTCGGTGGAGGCCTTGCGGCCCGTGCTCTCGCCGGAAGCCCGCCCCCAATCCGAGGACGAGGACGGGCAGGGCGCCCCCTGGCCCGAGCCCCTGTATGCCATGGTGAACCTGGCGGACCTTGTGCCCACCAGCGCCGTGCCACCGGAAACCCTCCTGGCCCGCCTGGAAGACCTGCTGCGCGAACACATCCTGTACCCGCCGTGGCGGCGGCTCGTCTTCAAGGTGCTGGGTGATCCGGATATCCGCGGTCGTCTGCTGGTGGCCACCGGCGCCAAAAGCATGCACCACGCCTATGTGGGCGGGCTGCTGGAACATACCCTGAGCGTGGTGCAGCTGTGCGTGCAGTTCTGTCAGCAGTATCCCCGGCTGGACAAGGATGTGCTCCTGGCTGCCGCGGCCTTTCACGATCTCGGCAAGGCCTGGGAGCTCATCTCCCTGCCTGCCTGCGACTATACCAACGAAGGCCGCCTCCTAGGCCACATCCAGCTGGGCCTGCAGGTGCTGGAGCCTTTTCTTAATAAAATGAAGGTCGATGCCGATCTGGTGCTGCATTTCAAACACATCATCATCGGCCACCACGGCGAATACGAATACGGTTCCCCCAAACGCCCGAAAACGGCGGAAGCCTTTGCCCTGCATTTTGCGGACAACCTGGACGCCAAGATGAACCAGGTGGAGCGCGCCACGAGCGTCGAATCCGAGGAGGAGCCGGCCTGGCCGGTATGGTCCGAATATCAGCGCGGGTTGGATCGCTTCCTGTGCCGGCCGCGACCCACCCCGGGGCAGGCAGGCGAGGAGTGTCGGCCCGCCGCAGTATCCAAGGAAGACCAATGTTCATTACTTTTGAAGGGGTAGAGGGGTCCGGCAAAAGCACGGCCATGCAGGCCGTCGCCCAGGTGCTGCAGCAGCGCGGCCATGGTGTGCTCTTGACCCGCGAACCCGGCGGCAGCGAGCTGGGGGGGGTGCTGCGGCGCATCCTGCTGGACGTGGCCACCACGGACCTGGCCCCCGAGGCGGAGCTGTTTCTCTATCTCGCGGACCGGGCCCAGCACGTTCGCCAGGTGATCCGACCGGCCCTGGACGAGGACATCGTGGTCCTGTGCGACCGCTATGCCGACTCCACCGTGGTCTACCAGGGCTACGGCCGCGGCCTGGACCGCACCCTGCTGCACCAGTGCAACAGCCTGGCCGTGGGCGGGCTGTGGCCGGACCTGACCCTGCTGCTGGACCTGGAACCACACGTGGGCCTCACCCGCGCCCTGGCCCGCAACATTGAGCAATCCAAGGCCGCGCGGGAAGGCCGCTTCGAGGCTGAGAGCCTGGACTTCCATCGCCGCATTCGCGATGGCTACCTCACCTGGGCTGCCCTGCACCAGGACCGCTACCGCATCATCGACGCCAGCCAGCCCCTGGAGCAGGTGGTGGCGGACTGTGTGGCCACGGTGGAATCCCTGCTGGCGGGATAACGCCTGCGTCCGGACCTCCTGGTATCCCCCTCTTCCGCATGTCTCAGGAACAAACACAGCTGCTCATCCTCGGCGCCGGGGCTGCCGGCCTGTTCGCGGCCATCGCGGCGGCTTCCAGGGGACTGGCCGTGACGGTGGTGGACCATGCCCGCAAGCCCGGCCGCAAGATTGCCATCTCCGGCGGCGGACGGTGCAACGTGACCAACACCGTTGTCGAAGCCTCGGACTATGTTTGCGGCAACCCGCATTTCGTCAAATCCGCCCTGGCCCGCTGGACCCCGCAGGACATGCGCCGCTGGCTGCAGGATCGTGGCATCCTCCTGGACGAGGAAGCCGGCGGCAAGCTCTTCTGCCAGCAGGGGGCCGGCGCCATGGTGCAGTGCCTGTGGGACGAGGTGCGCGGCCTGGGCGTGCGCCTAGCCCTGAACACTGTCGTGCGTGGAGTGCAACGCGAGGGGGGCGGGTTTGTGGTGACCACGGACACCGGCACCCTGCGCGCCCCGTACCTGCTGGTGGCCACGGGAGGACTGGCCTGGCCGCAACTGGGGGCCACCGGCCTGGGCCATGATCTGGCCCGGCAGTTCGGCCTGTCGGTCACGCCCCGGCGACCCGGCCTGGTGCCACTCCTGGCCCCGCAGGACCAGCAGGCCTTGTGCCGGGAGCTGGCCGGCATCTCCCTGCCCGTGCGCATCGCCGGGCGGCCTGTCATTGCGGGGGACCTGCTGTTCACCCATCAGGGCTTGTCCGGCCCGGCCATCCTGGATGTCTCCCTGTTCTGGAAGGAGGGGACGTCCCTGACCATTGATCTTGCCCCCGGCCTGGACGTGGCGGCGCTGTTGCGTGGAGCGCCTCGGCTGGAGGTGCGCAATGCCCTGGCCAGGGCCATGCCAGCCCGGCTGGCCGCTGCCCTGTGCCAGGGGTTGGGCCTTGGGGGCCAGGCAGGGCAATGCTCCAACAAGATGCTGCAGTTGCTGGAGGATGCAATACACCGCTTCCCCTTTGCCCCGGCTGCCACCGCCGGCCATGGCAAGGCCGAAGTGACCCTGGGCGGGGTGGACGTCTCCCGCATCGACTCCAAAACCATGCAGTGCAAGGACGTGCCCGGCCTGCTGTTTGCCGGCGAGGTCCTGGACGTGACCGGCCGCCTGGGCGGCTTCAACCTGCACTGGGCCTGGGCCTCGGGCCACGCTGCGGGCCAGGCCGGCGTTACTGCGTGAGCAGGGTGTTGGCGGCCGGCAACGCCTGCACGCCGGCATTGCGCATGCCTGGTCCGGTGGCGGGACCGTAGGCAAGCCAAGCATGGTGGTGGAAGACGACAACTGGTTGTAATGGATGCGGAAAAATCCTGCTTCCCCCCATCCAGTGCCCCAGCTGTTCTTGCAGACCAGGGCATTGGCGTTGTCATCCCAGCCCACGGCCAGCACAACCGGGAGGGCTGTGACATCCTGCTGGGTGGCGCGTTCCGGCAGGCCCCCCAGGAACCTTTGTGCCGGGCTTCGGGCAGGGTGCTGACACTGGTCCGGCCACCCAGCCTTGATGGGAAGACTGGATGGCCTAGTTCACCTCGTCGGCGTCGCCCTGGGCCGCCGCCCTCGGGGGCTGGGCCGTGGCGTGCAGCAACACCACACCAAGCACCAGACCATGAGGACGCGCATCGCATGGCAGCGGTGCAGTGCGGAAATCGGTGTCACGTGCATGGGAGCGCGACGCTATTCCTTTTCGCAGGAACCAAGTTCCGGACCAAAGATGCCCGGCGTGGGGTTCTGGCCGGTGGATTCCAGCACGGCGCGCCAGTAGTCCGAGGTGATGTTCAACCTGCGGCGCTCAAGGGTCACCAGTTCCAGGGGCAGGTGTACGTACCGGTCCTGCAGTTTGGAAACTACCATGCCGGTCTTGCCGGCAATGGCCGCATGCACGGCGTGTTGCCCCAGAAAACCGCAGTACACCCGGTCGTTGGCATTGGCCGGCACGGAACGGATGATGTAGCTGGGGTCAATGAACTTCAAGGTGATGGGCATGTCCTTGGCCTTGAAGTGGGCTTTGATTTCCTGAATGAGTAGGGTGCAGATGTCTCCCAGCACGGGGTTGCCCGAGGCGTCCATCTGGCCGGTGTTTTTCAGCAGGTGCTGGCCAGCGCCTTCGGCGCACACGATAACGGCGTTGCGGCGGCGGCGCAGGCGGTTTTCCAGCTCCTTGAGCAGGCCGGCTTCGCCGTGCAGCTCAAAGGGGGTTTCCGGAATGAGCACAAAGTTCACTTCCTTCAGGGCCAGGGTGGCCTGGGCGGCGATGAAGCCGGACTCCCGGCCCATGAGCTTCACCAGGCCAATGCCGTTCATGGCGCAGGAAGCCTCGGTATGGGCGCAGGCAATGGCCTCGGTGGCCTTTTCCACGGCCGTATCGAAGCCGAAGGAGTGGGTGATGAAGTTGATGTCATTGTCAATGGTTTTGGGGATGCCGATGATGCTGATCTTCACCCGGCGCTTGGTCACCTCGTCATTGATGCGCTTGGCCGCCTTCATGGTGCCGTCGCCACCAATGAGGAACAGGGCGGAGATGTTCATGCGCTCCAACGCGTCCACAATTTCTTCCGCCTCCTGCGGACCGCGGGAGGAGCCGAGGATGGTGCCGCCAAACCGGTGGCAGTTGGCCACCTTGTCCGGCGTCAGTTCCACCACGTCGTGCCCGTATTTGGGGATAAAGCCTTCCAGCCCATATCGAATGCCCAGGGTGGCGGCCATGTTGTAATGATGATGCGCTTCCATGACAATGGCGCGGATGACGTCATTGATGCCCGGGCACAGGCCGCCGCAGGTGACGATGGCGCATTTGGTCTTGGACGGGTCAAAATACAGATGCCGGCGTGGCCCGGCCAGTTCGAATTCGCTGTAGGTGGGCTTGTCCCCCAGGTGGGCCACCTGCTCCGGGGTAATCTGGAGCAGGATTTTGGCATCGTCGTCCGTGTAATGGCACAGGGTC
>JAIWOE010000243.1 GCA_020217165.1 Desulfovibrio sp.
AAGTGTCAATCTTCGAGATCATCGAGCCTGGGGGAATGCGTCGGGAAGGTCGCATGGGCACATCCTGAATAGCCTGTTGGGGATGCATGCGGAGGAGGCTGCTGCTGCAGTGCCATGGAAGGCGGAAGGGATGTTGCGCCGGGACGGATTCTTTTATAGATAGGGTACACCATTCCCCTGAATTTGCAAACTGTCGTTTCATCACAGCCCTGCGGGGAGCAGTACATGCCCAACTACGATTACGAACACCAGGTCTGCGGCCTTCAGGAGTGTGCCTGCGCCCTGGGCCGCATCTTCGAGCGCTTCCAGTCCATCCACGACCAGCCCTTGACCACCTGCCCCGTGTGCGGTGGCCCCGTACGCCGGCTCATCTCCAAACCCATGATCAGCGTGCCGAGATCGGATGCCGAAATCCGTGATGCCGGCTTCACCAAACTGGTGCGCCGGGACGACGGCGTTTATGAAAACGTCACCGCCCGCAATGGCGAATCCCGATACGTCCACCGCGACAAGCCCGAGACCATGCCCGACCTTTCCAAAGTGATCAGTGATTGAAGACCCTGAAAACAGGCCCGGCCCGGCCGCATGGTGGCTGCGGCCGGGCCGGATGTCCTGGAGGCACGGCGGGACAGGGGTGTGTGCGCGCCTGAATTGAGTATTACGATTTTATTTTTCGTATGTCAATCATGGTATTTTTTTTCTAGCGAAGTCGATCCATAATCAGTCCCCAGAACCCGCCAGCCTCGCTGGCAAAACGCCAGCCCAGGTGCTGCCCGCAACACCGACACAGGGCCACCTGCCATGAATATCCAGTAAACCATGTGAACTCCCTTGACGGCGCGCCCGTCACCACGCATCCTATAGCTGAGGAAAAACACCCTATCTCAAACACCAGCCCCGCCGGATTACAGCACACATGCACATGGCGGCCGTCCACCTGCAGGCGCGCCGACGCCGTGGTGACCGGGGCCAGGCAGACTGCGCAGCACAGGGGGACCTGGCTCGCAGGGATGACATCAGGACGCTCGTCCGCATGGGGTGTGGCCTCGGGCCGTGGCGGCGCACAGCGGTGCGGCCTGCAGGCCGGCGTGGTGCTCAATGGCATGGTGCCCCCTGAGGGTAAATGCGTGTGGCGATGAAATTGTCACACACTTCGAGGTAATCAGGCAATGTCTGCGCGGGCAGTACTCACCATTTCGCACCTCCGCCGCCGTCATGCCCGGGGCGCCACAGGCCAGTCATGACCATGCCAACCGCTTCCACTTCCCATGACGCGTTGCGCTCCTCCCTGCCGCAAACGTCCCCTGCCTTTGCCAGGACGTTATCCTTCAAATTGCTGTGGATTTCCGTGGTGCTCCTTGGCCTGTTCCTGGGTCTGGCCTTTGTGTACGGGCACTTCCGCCTGGAACGCGAATTCCAGCGCGAGCTGGAAGCCTACGCCGAGGCCGCCGCGGACCGCCTGGCCCTGAGCCTGGGCACGCCGGTGTGGAACCTGGAGCAGAACACCGCCCTGGCCATCATGCGCGCGGAAATGCACGACCCAAGCATCGTTGCCATCGTGGTGCGCGATACCCTGACCCAGCGTGTCTTTGCCGCCCTGGGCCGCTCCCCGGCCTGGGAGCCCGTGATGCTGGACGACGCCCCTGCGCAGGACAAGGACCTGCTGCTCACCCGGAACCTGGAGACCCTGGGCCGCACCCTGGGGACGGTGGAACTGCGCTTCACCCCGACCTTCGTCCGGCAAAAGGTACGCAAGCAGCTCCTGGAACATGCTGGCGGCATTATCTTATCCGTCGTCGCCCTCATGGCCGCGTATGTCTTCCTGCTCAAACGCATCGTGCTGGACCCCGTGGCCCGGCTCACCACCCTCACCAACGCCATCCGCACGGATCGGGACTATTCCCGGCGCGCCCCGGTGCGCCGACTGGATGAAATCGGCTGTCTGGCCATGAGCGTCAATGCCATGCTCTCGGAAATCGAGGCCCGGGACCATCAGCTGCAGGGGCACGCCCGCCAGCTGGAGGAATTGGTGACCCAGCGCACCGCCGATCTCACCCAGGCCAACGCCCGTCTGCAGGAGACCGTGGCCGCCCTGGAGCAGGCAGACAGCGCCAAACGCGAGTTTCTGGCCAACATGAGCCATGAAATCCGCACCCCCATGAACGCCATCATCGGCATGAGCGACCTGCTCACCGGCACGGAACTCAATGCCCGGCAGCGGGAATATGTGCAGTCCTTGCGGGCCTCGGCCCAGTCGCTGCTGGCCCTGCTCAATGACGTGCTGGATTTTTCCAAAATCGAAGCCGGCATGGTCAGCATTGAACAGGTGCCCTTTGCCCTGCGCAGCCTGCTGGACGATCTGGCGGACATCTTCCGGGACCGCGTGGCCCATGGCGACGTGGAATTTGTCATCGACGTACCCCTGAACATCCCCGCCACCCTGGTGGGCGACCCCCTGCGCCTCAAGCAGGTGCTGGCCAACCTCCTGGCCAATGCTTTCAAATTCACGGCCCAGGGGGAGGTGCGCCTCACCGTGCGCTCCCAGCCCCTGCTGGGCAACAGGGCCCAACTGACCTTCATTGTCTTGGATACGGGCATCGGCATCCCCAGGGACAAGATTCCCGGGCTCTTCGACGCCTTTACCCAGGCCGATGGCTCCACCCAACGCAAATACGGCGGCACCGGCCTGGGCCTGGCCATCTGCCGCAAGCTGGTGCAGCTCCTGGGCGGGGAAGACATCCGCGTCCAGAGCGTACCGGGCCAGGGCTCCACCTTTGCCTTTGACCTCATCCTCCCCCTGGCCGAACACGATGTCCCCGGCGTCTGGCCCCTGCCCCAGGCCATGCGCGGCATGCGCGTGCTGCTGGTGGAGGACAATCCCCACAGCGCCCTCATGGTGGAACGCATGCTCGCGCACCTGGGCATGCAGCCCATCACCGTGCCCAGCGCCGAGGCCGCCCTGGAAGGCCTGGCCGACGAAACCGGTTTCGGTGCCATCATCATGGACTGGAAGCTGCCTGGCATGGACGGCATCGAAGCCAGCCGGCGCCTGCGGGCCATGCCACACCTGCAGGGCGTGCCCATTATCATGATCAGCGCCTTTGGCCGGGACCGGGAAGTTCGGCAGGCCCGGGAGGCCGGGGTGGACGGCTTTCTCTTCAAGCCGGTCAAGCAGTCCTCCCTGTTCGAAACCTTGCAGGCCCTGTTTGGCGCTGACGGGGCAAATCCCGCCCGCCAAACCACTCCGCCCGAGGGACAATCCCTGGCCGGCTGCCGCATTCTGCTGGTGGAGGACAACCCCACCAACCAACAGGTGGCCGGGGAGATGCTCGCCCGCGGTGGCGCGGAGGTAACAGTGGCCGGCAATGGCCTGGAAGCCGTCTTGCGCATCAAGGAACAGCACGGGGCCAGCCCGACGGCCGTTGCCCCCGCGCCCTTTGACGTGGTGCTCATGGACGTCCAGATGCCCGTCATGGATGGATACAGCGCCACCATCGCCATCCGCGAGCACCTGGGCGGCGCGGCCCTGCCCATCATCGCCATGACGGCCCACGCCATGCTGGGAGACCGGGAAAAATGCCTCGCCGCCGGCATGGATGATTACGTCACCAAGCCCATCAACCAGGCCCAGCTCTTTGCCGTGCTGCGCAAGTGGCTGCCCGAGGGCAGGGGGCCTGTGCCTGAATCCCCGGGAAGCACCCTGCCTCCCGCCACGCGAGCCCTCCTGGATCTGCCGGGCATTCGCGGCGCCGATGCCCTGGACCGGTTGCACGCCAGCCTGCCCGACTGGATCCGCATGCTGCAGCGCTTTTTTGCGGACCATGACACCCTGGAAGACCTGGTCCGCCGCATGGTCCAAGATGGCGACACCCGGGCCCTGACCGACCTGGGGCACTCCCTGGGCGGTGCGGCGGGCAACCTGGGTCTGGAGGCCCTGTCCCGGGCCGCCCGGCACCTGGAGCAGAGCGCCCAGGCGGCGCACGATGGCACGGCAGTCATGTCAGGATCAATCCCCAGCGCCGTGGAAGACATGCTGCGGGAATTCGCCGTAACCCGGGAATCCTTCCGCATCCTGCATGCCCGCCACGGGGCGCCGGACCAGCAGACCATGCCGAACGCCCGCTCTACTCCGGACAATCTGCCCGAGGCCCTGGCCCCCCTGCGTCTGGCCTTGCAGGAATTCGACCCCGTACGCGCCGCCGCGGCCATGGAGAACCTGGCGCCCTGGGCCACCACCCCCGCTTTGCGGAACACCCTGGATCGCCTTGGCCGACTGGTGACGTCCTATGCCTTTGACGAGGCCCTCCTGCTGGTGGACGACCTGCGCGCCACGCTGCAGACGCCTGCCCCGCCCTCGCCAGACATTGCCCCCCCGGTCTAACCCCCGCACCAGACCCGGCATGAAGGATCACGGCATGGAAGACCTCACGACGTGCAGACTGCTGCTGGTGGATGACACCAAAACCAACATAGACCTGCTCGTGGCTTCCCTCATGAGCGACTATACCCTCTCCGTGGCCCTCAACGGCCCCAGCGCCTTGAGCATTGCCGCCAAACTCAAGCCCGACCTCATCCTCCTGGACGTGATGATGCCGGAGATGGACGGCTTTACCGTGTGCAGGCGCCTCAAGGAAGACCCCGCCACCAGCGACATCCCCGTCATCTTCCTCACCGCCATGGACGACCTGGACATGAAGACCAGGGGCTTTCAGATGGGGGCCGTGGACTACATCACCAAGCCGTCCCATGCCGCCGAGGTCAAGGCCCGGGTGCGCAACCACCTGTCCCTGCTGCTGGCCCGCCGCCAGCTGGCCCACCAGAACAGCGAGCTGGAACACCGCGTGCAAGAGCGCACCCAGGAACTGGAACACAATTATCGAGACACCCTCCTGCGCCTGGGCATGGCTGCGGAATACCGCGACAACGACACCGGCCGGCACATCCGGCGCATCCGGGAATTTACTGCCCTGCTGGCCCGCAAATGCGGCTGCAGCCCCAAGGAAGCCGAGGACA
>JAIWOE010000244.1 GCA_020217165.1 Desulfovibrio sp.
GTTGATGGGTTTGGAGATGTAGTCATGGGCGCCCAGGCGCAGGGCCTCGGTGGCCGATTCCAGGGACGGTTCCCCGGTAATGACCACCACCAGGCAATCCAGTTGTTGTTCCCGCACAAACTTGAGCAGTTCCAGGCCACTGGGGCCGCGGAGCAGGATGTCCAGATACAGCAGGTCCGGGACACACTTGTCCTGGATGCAGCGATCCAGGAATTTTCGCGCCTGCTCGTACCCGTCCGCCACGTGGACCTTGTGCTCCTCGCGCTCCAGGAAGGCCCGGAACGTGATGCGGATGGATTCTTCATCGTCTACAACCAGAATGCTGGCCATGCCGTGCCTTTATTCAAAGAGATAGCCATATCGACTAGCAAGTTCCTGGGTTTTGGAAAGCAGGGCCTGGGCTTTTTCGTCGGTCGTGCCGGCAAAAACCAGGCCGCTTTCCACATCCAGGAAGTATTTCAGGGTGGATTCGCTTTCCGAATATACCCAGACCACGCTGTACACCGAGGCCTCGTTGGGCCGGTCCCGGAATTCTTCCACGGTACGCACCAGCAGCTTAAGCCGTTTTTCGTCGGCAGTGCTCAGTTGAAAGAGGCTGGAGCGGCCAGCGAGGTCCTTGAGCTTGTAGGCCAGGGAGCCGCCCACGGCATCGCCGCCAAGGTGTTCAATGGCCAGGGGCACCCCGGGCTTGGCCGGGACGGCGGGAACCTCGGGGGCGGCCGGGGCCGGCCGTTGCTGCTGCGCCTCGGGTCTGGCCGTGGGCGCAGGTTGGGCGTGCAGGGCTACGGGCAGAACCACCACGGCAACCAGGAGCAGCATTGTCAATACGGATACAACACGCATGGGATTCCTCTCTGAAGCGTTCCGAGGATGCGAAGGGATGATAGACTTCCTGAACTAAAACCGCAAGCATATGCGTCATGGCGAACATGCTCGGCGGACTACGAATGACCGTTAAAACACCACCGCCTCAAACCAGAACAGCTGGGTGCCGGTCTGGCGCCAGCATTCGGCGGGCAGGCCAGCCTTGCGGCAGGTGTGATCCAGAAATTCCTCGCGGCTCCAGCCCCAGTCCACGGCCACCTGCGGCAGCAGCAATCCCGAACGGCCATGCCGATTGATGATGAGTCCATGGCGCCCCACTTCCACCAGGGCCGGGTCCGGGCAGGGCGTGACCGGCGAGAGGATGGAAATCTCCAACGCCGCCTCGGCAAACTCACGGGCCGTGAGGGGCGGGAACCGCGGATCCTCAAAGGCCGCTGCCTGGGCCATCTGGGCCACGGTGGTATACAGGGGGGCGTCGCCCAGCACATGGCCGATGCAGCCGCGCAGTTCGCCGTGCAGGGTCAGGGTGACGAAAGCGCCAAGGTGCTCCCGCAGGGTGGCCGTAGGCGGTTCGGGCGGGGTATAGGGCTGTCCCTGCACGCCTGCCTGGATGGCCTCGCGGGCGATGGCCTTGAGGTACTGCTGTTCGGCATCGGAAAGGGTGAACTGGAACGCCATGCCGTCCCCCGGAAAATAACGTCTGGCGCATGCGCGCGGGCAAGGTGTGGCCGGTATTCGTGTTGAATACCTATTCCCTGAAAAAAGCAAGCAAAAATCTGCCAGGGGGCCGGCTGGGAAGGTCCCTCCTAAAACCCGGGCTCCAGGGGCGGGTGCACCAGGGCTTCCCCGCAATGACTGCCCGGTACCCTGGCGACGTCTGGGCAAGGCGATCCTTCCACCCGCACGTGCCGCCCCTCCAGGCGCAGCCGGCCCTGGGCCAGCCACTGCAGGGCCTGGGGATAGATGCGGTGTTCCCAGGCCAGGATGCGCCCTGCCAGGGTTTCGCCGTCGGCGCCGGATGGCACGGGCAGCGCAGCCTGGATGATGATGGGCCCGTGGTCCATTTGTTCGTCCACCAGATGCACGGTGCAGCCGGCAATGGTGACGCCATACTCGGCGGCATCGCGCTGGCCGTGGATGCCAGGGAAGCTGGGAAGCAGGGCCGGATGAATGTTCAGCACCCGGCCGGGGAAGGCATGGAGAAAGGTGGGCGTCAGCATGCGCATGAAGCCGGCCAGGGCCACGGCATCGGCGCCGTGGTCCTGGATGGCGGCCACCATGGCGGCGTCAAAGGCTTCCCGGTCCGGAAACTGGCGATGGTCGATGGCCAGGGCCGGTATTCCGGCCGCTCGCGCCCGCTCAAGCCCGTTGGCGTCTGCCTTGTTGGAAAGGACCAGCCGGAAGTCAACGTCCAGCAATCCCTGGGCCTTGCGGTCGAGCATGGCCTGCAGGTTGGATCCTGACCCGGAGACGAGCACAGCGAGCTTGAGCATGGGCGTTCCCAACATGGCCTAGGGCGTAAAATGGTTAACGACAGCCTGGACCAGGGCCGGGATGGTATAGTCCTCCGGCTGGATGTCCACGTTGAACCCATATTTTTTCAAGGTTTTGGCCGTGACTGGACCGATGCAGGCCAGTCTGGCTTCCGGCGCCAGGCGGCGAAACTCATCCGCCGGCACCAGGGAAAAGAAGTTGTCCACCGTGGAACTGGAGGCAAAGGTGACGCAGTGGACACCCCCGGCCTGGAGCACCTCCAGCAGGGCGGCGGCGTCGGAATCCGCGCGCACGGTCTCATACACCGGCACCACATCCACATGGCAGCCGGCCTTGCGCAGCTCGTCCGGCAGCAGTTCACGGGCTTCCTTGGCCCGGGGCACGAGGATCTTCTTCCCGGCCGCGCCACTAGCCAGCATGCCCTCGGCCACATATTCGGCCACGAAGCGCTCGGGGATGAAATCCGCCACGATGCCCCGATCCTTCAACCCGTGTGCCGTGGCCGGGCCAATGGCCGCCACCTTGCAGCCGGCCAGGGCGCGGGAATCGCGTCCGGTGGCCAGCAGGCGGTTCCAAAAGTGTTCCACGCCGTTGATGGAGGTGAAGACGAGCCAGTCGTAACTGTCCAGGACATCCAACGCCTTGTCCAGTTCGGCAAACTCCGTGAGGGGCGTGACGGCGATGGTGGGGAACTGGTGCACGCAGGCGCCCTGGGCCTCCAGGAGGTTGGCCAGATCGCTGGCTTGCTCCCGGGCGCGGGTGACGACGATACCCTTGCCCAGCAGGGGGCGTTGCTCAAAGAAATTCAATTCATCATGCAGCTTGCAGACTTCACCCACCACGATGAGAGATGGTGAGGTGAACCGCTGCTCCTTGGCCAGCCGGGGCAGGGTTTCCAGGGTGCCCACGCAGGACCGGTGCCGGCAAGTGGCGCCCCAGTGTACCAGGGCGGCCGGGGTGCTGCCAGGCATTCCGGCCCCCATGAGGTTGGCGGCAATATCCGGCAGGTTCTTCATTCCCATGAAAAAAACCAAGGTGGAGGCGGACTTGGCCAGGGCGTCCCAGTGCAGGGCCGTGGCGGCCTTGGTGGGATCCTCGTGCCCGGTGATGAAGCTGACCGACGATGCGTAGCTGCGATGCGTGACGGGGATGCCGGCATACGCCAGCCCGGCCACGCCCGAGGTCACGCCGGGCACCACCTCGAACTTCACGCCCGCGGCCAGCAGCTCCTGGGCTTCTTCGGCGCCGCGGCCAAAGACGTAGGGGTCGCCGCCCTTGAGCCGGGCGATGACCTTGCCCTCCTTGGCCTTGGTCACCAGCAGCTGGTTGATCTGATCCTGGGGCAGGGTGTGATCCCCGCCCTTTTTGCCAACATAGATTATCTCTGCGTCTTTCCTACAGAAAGAAAGAAAGGACTGATTGGCCAGATAATCGTAGACCACCACGTCCGCCGTTTCCAGCACGGCCTTGGCCTTGAGGGTGAGCAAGCCGGGGTCGCCCGGGCCTGCACCGATGAGATACACCAGCATTATGCGTTCCCCCCAGCGTCTGCGTTGGAGTTCGTGGCGTCGTCGCGCGCTTCCACCAACCGGGCGCGGCGGGCCTGAAGGGTGGCGGATTTGTCCGTCATCATGTCCACCTTTTCCTTCTCCTTGGCCACCACCTCGGCCGGCGCCTTGGCCCGGAAGCCCTCGTTGGCCAGCTTTTTGTTGACGATGGTGATTTCCTTATCCAGCTTGGCCAATTCCTTGTCCAATCTGGCGATTTCCGTATCAAAATCCACGGCGCCAGCCAGGGGTACATGGATGACGTTGCCCTGTACCACCGCCGTGGCCGAGGCCCGGGGCGCATGCACGGGGGCGGCTTCCGTGCCCAGGCCCGGCGCCTTGCAGCGCGCCAGCAGGGAGAGCATGGCCGCGTTTTCCGCATACAGCTGGGCATCTTCCTCGTTGGCTGTCTGGATGAGTACGGACAATTCCAGGGCCGGGCTGATGTTCAGCTCGCCGCGGATGGCCCGGATGGCCACCACGGATTCCTGGATGAGGGAGAAGGCGTGGGCCGCGCGGGGGTTCAGGCACTGCGGCCGGCGTTCGGGGTAGGGCTGGGCCGAAAGGTCTTTGCCTGGCACGCCTGGCAGGCAGCTCCAGATTTCCTGCGTCACAAAGGGCATGATGGGGTGCAGCAGCACCAGGGTTTCCGTGAGGCCGGTCCACAGGCAGGCGCGGCAGGCCTGTTTGCGGGCGTCGTCCTCCCCGGACAGCTCGGGCTTGATCATCTCCAGATACCAATCGCAGAACTCATGCCAGATGAAGCTGTACAGCGCCTGGGCGGCCTCGTTGAAATGATAGCTGGCAATGGCCTCCTGCACCTGGGTCTTGAGCTCCTCCAGGCGGTGGAATAGCCAGGCGTGATGCACGCCGGGCGTCTCGTGCAGGGGATGGGCGGGCGAGCCCGGCGCCTCGGGCAGGTGCATAAGGGAGAAGCGCGCGGCATTCCACAATTTGTTCACAAAGTGCCGGTACCCCTCAATGCGTTCTTCCGAAAGCCGGATGTCCCGGCCCATGGCGGCGAAGGCGGCAAAGGTGAAGCGCAGGGAGTCCGTGCCGAAGCGGTTGATGATATCCAGGGGGTCGATGACGTTCCCCGTGGATTTGCTCATCTTTTTGCCATCGGCATCGCGCACCAGGGCA
>JAIWOE010000245.1 GCA_020217165.1 Desulfovibrio sp.
CATCCTGGCCCGGGACATGGGCGACCCCAGGCTGGAAGGCGTGGTTATCAGCGGCGTGCGGCTCAACCCGAACTTGCGCGTGGCCGAAGTGCTCTATACGATGGTGGACGACGACGCCCGCCGTCAGGCGGCGGCCAAAGCCCTGGCCCTGGCCGCGGGGCGCATCCGCTCCCTGCTCGCCCCCAGACTGCGCTCCCGGGCCCTGCCGGAGCTGCGCTTTGTGCTGGACAGTTTTCTTGAGGAAGTCATCTATGCGAGACCACATGAAGAATCCCCAGGCGGCGACCCAGACGGCGCCCCTGGCCCGGATTCGCCAGCTCATTGACGCCAACCAGCGGTTCCTGGTGGCCTCGCATGCCAATCCCGACGGCGATGCCCTGGGCTCCTGCGCAGCCCTGGGCTCCCTGCTCCAGACCCTAGGCAAGGACGTGCGGCTGTTCAACAGCACCGGCCGGCCCAAGTTCTTGGAATGGCTCCCCCTGCCCTGCCCCCTGGCCACCAGCCTGGCCGAGCTGGGGGACTTTGTGCCGGACTGGACCTTTGTGCTCGACTGTGGTGATCTGGCCCGCGTGGGGGACGAAATCACCGCCGACTCCCTGCGTCTGGTGAATATTGATCACCACCTGGGCAATCCCGGCTTCGGCGAGGTCAACTGGGTGGATCCTGCCCAGCCCGCCGTAGGATGCATGATTGCCATGCTGGCCCGGGAATTCGGCGTGCCCCTCAAGGGAGCCCTCGGAGAAGCCATCTACCTGGCCATCGTCAGCGATACCGGGCAGTTCAGCTACGGGAACACCACCCCAGACGTGCTGGCCCTGGCCTCGGAAATCCTGCGCCAAGGCCTTCAAGCCGATGCCTTCACCGCCCGCTGGCAGAACCAATGGACCCTGTCGCGGCTGCGGCTGTGGTCCCAGGCCCTGGCCGCGGTGCGGGTGTACCAGGCAGGCGCCGTGTGCGTGGTGGGCATCAGCCGGGCCATGCTGGAATCCGCCCAGGCCACCCAGGAAGACTGCGAAGGTCTGGTGGAGACCATCCGCAAGGTCCGTGGCGTGCGCATGGCCATCACCCTGCGGGAGGAAGTGGAGGGGCAGGTCCGCATTTCCCTGCGTTCCTACGGGCAGGACGACGTGCAGGCCGTGGCCAGGCAGTTCGGTGGCGGCGGGCACCGCAACGCCTCCGGCGCCACCTTTGTGGGCAGCCTGGACGCTGCCGAAGCGGCCGTGGTGGCCGCGGCCACCCGCGTGCTGACGGCCCCGACCGCAGGAGATGTCCATGGCTAGGCGATCCCGCCGTCGCGGCAGCGACCGCCAACTCCACGGCGTGCTGGTGCTGCACAAGCCCGAGGGTCCCACCTCCGCCGCCTGCCTGGAACGCGTCAAGCACGTGTGCGGCCAGCCGCGCATCGGCCACGCCGGCACCCTGGATCCCCTGGCCACGGGGGTGCTGGTGGTGCTGCTGGGCCAGGCTACCAAACTTTCCAACTACCTGACCGGCGCGGAAAAATCCTATGTGGGCGAGCTGGAACTCGGCCGCACCACGGATACCTACGACATCCAGGGCACGGAAACCGGACGGGCGGACTGGTCCGCCATTACTCCGGATGCCGTGGTCGCCGCCGTGGCCGCCTGGAAGGAGGACGTGACCCAGGAAGTGCCGGCCTATTCCGCCGCCAAGCACCAGGGCCAGCCCCTGTACAAGCTGGCGCGGGAGGGACGGGACGCTCCAGTCAAGGTCAAGGACATCACCATTTTCGAGGCAGAGGCGGTCTCCACCCACCTGCCCCGATGCATCTTTCGGGTCCGCTGCAGCGCCGGCACCTATGTCCGGTCCCTGGTCCACAGCCTGGGGATTCGGCTGGGCTGCGGCGCTGTGATGACGGCGCTGACCCGAACCCAAAGCCACCCCTTCACCCTGGACATGGCCGTCTCCCTGGACGAGGTCCTGGCCGAGCCCGAACGCCTTGGGGAACGCATCATTCCCCTGGAGCACGCGCTACCGCACTGGCCGCGCGTGGCCCTGGACGCCGGGCGGGCCGAGGAACTCAAACGCAGCGGCAGGCTGCCCTGGGAACCCGGAACCGATGACGCGCGGGCCTTTGCACCCGGCCGGCGCGCCCTGTTTCTGGATCAGCACGGCAAGGCCCTCGGGCTCATGGAAACGGGAATAGAAAAGACGGGTGGCGCCGCGGTCTGGACCGTGCTCAGGGGCTTGTGGGAAGCCTGAGACGATGCAGCCGCGTCCAACACAACCGGCGCACGACGCCCAAGGAGGTTGACGCTGTGGTCATGACGACGGACGACAAGGCCAAGGTCATTGAAACGTACAAGACGCACGAAAGCGATACCGGTTCTCCGGAAGTGCAGATCGCCCTGCTTTCGTCCCGCATCCTGTACCTGACGGAACACTTCAAGACGCATTCCAAGGACTTCCATTCCCGCACCGGCCTGCTCAAACTGGTCGGCCAGCGCCGGAAGCTCCTGAACTACTTGAAGAAGAAGGACATTCAGCGCTACCGCGACATCATCGGTCGCCTGAACCTGCGCAAGTAGCTCACGCCGAAGGGGGCGTCTTGTCGGCGCCCCCTTCCCCCAGACGAGCAGCGCATCACCCAGCCGGCTGCCCCCTCGCGCAATCTGGCGCTGCATGGACCGCCTGCCATGCACCCCCAGATTGCGGGACAGGACCAGCGGCCCTACCCCAAGGAGTATCTCCTCGTATGCAAAGTGCTTTTAATCCCTTGCGTCTCACCACCACTGTCAATGACGTGCAGTACATCATGGAGACGGGCCGCCTGGCCAACCAAGCCGATGGCGCCGTGTGGTTCCAGTGCGGCGGCACCGTGGTGCTGGTGACCACCGTCACCCAGACCACCGACCGCGACATGGGCTTTTTCCCCCTGGTGGTGGATTATCAGGAAAAGATGTACGCCGCCGGCCGCGTGCCCGGCAGCTTCTTCCGCCGCGAGATCGGCCGCCCCAGCGAGCGCGAAACCCTCTGCTCCCGGCTCATTGACCGGCCCATCCGCCCCCTGTTCCCCAAGGGCTTCAAGGATGAAGTGCAGGTCATCGCCACGGTGCTGTCTGCGGATCAGGAAAATGACCCCGACGTGCTGGCCATCACCGCTGCCTCTGCCGCCCTGCACATGAGCCGCGTGCCTTTCCTGGGGCCCATTGCCGGCGCACGCATCGGCTGCGTGGACGGGGAATTCGTGTTCAACCCCACCAGCGAGGTGCTGGCCCAATCCACCCTGAACCTGGTCATGGCCGCCTCCCGCGAGGCCGTGGTGATGGTGGAAGGCGCGGCTTCCTTCATCCCGCAGGACGTCATTGCCAGCGCCCTGCAGTGGGGCCATGAACAGCTGCAGCCCCTGCTGGACCTGCAGGAACAACTGCGCGAAAAAGCCGGCGTGGAGAAGATGGCCTTCACCCCGCCCGTGGAAGACACGGAGCTGAAGGAAGCCATTGAAGGGTTGGCCACTGCCGGCCTGTCCGAAGCTCTCTACGTGCCGGAAAAGATGGCCCGCAAGAAGGCCAAGGCGGCCGTCAAGGAGCAGGTATTCAAAGCCCTGGCCGAGGATGCCCGCTTTGCCGAAACTCCCGAGCGCCTCAAGCGCGCCGGCGACATCCTCTCGGCCCTGGAAAAGCGCATCGTGCGCCAGCGCATCAAAAACGAAGGCGTGCGCATCGACGGCCGCAACACCTCCACCGTACGCGAAATCAAGATTGACGTCGGTCTCTTGCCCCGCACCCACGGCTCCGCCCTCTTTGCCCGCGGCGAAACCAAGGTGCTCTGCGTGGCCACCCTGGGCTCCAGCCGCGACGAGCAGCGCGTGGAGGGCCTGATGGGCGACGGCGCCAAGCGCTTCATGCTGCATTACAACTTCCCCCCCTACTCCGTGGGCGAAGTGAAGATGCTGCGCGTCTCCCGCCGGGAAATCGGCCACGGCGCCCTGGCCGAGCGCGCCCTCATGCCTGTGCTGCCCTCGGCGGAAGACTTCCCCTTCACCATGCGTGTGGTGGGCGAAGTCATGGAGTCCAACGGCTCCTCCTCCATGGCCACGGTCTGCGCCGGCTCCCTGGCCCTCATGGACGCAGGCGTGCCCATTTCCGCCCCTGTGGCCGGCATCGCCATGGGCCTGATCAAGGAAGGGGACGACTATTTCGTCCTCACCGACATCCTTGGTGACGAAGACGCCCTGGGCGACATGGACTTCAAGATTGCCGGCACCCGCGAAGGCGTGACGGCATTCCAGATGGACATCAAGATCGCCGGCATCCCGCCCGAAGTCATGGCCAAGGCCCTGGCCCAGGCCACGGACGCCCGCTTGCACATTTTGGACGAGATGGACAAGGTCCTCGCCGCGCCGCGCACGCAGCTCTCTGAGTTCGCGCCGCAGCTGGAAGTGGTGCAGGTGAACCCGGACATCATCCGCATGATCATTGGCCCCGGCGGCAAGAACATCAAGGCCATTACCGCCGAGACCGGCGCTGACATCGATATCGAAGACTCGGGCAAGGTCTCCATCTTTGCTCCCACCCTGGAGGCCCTGCAAAAGGCCAGGGAGCGGGTGATGCACTTCGACCAGCGGCCGGAAGTGGGCAAGATCTACGAAGGTCCGGTGCGCAAGATCCTGGAAATCGGCGCCATTGTGGAGATCCTGCCCGGCGTGGAAGGGCTGGTGCACATCTCCCAGCTGGCCCTCGAGCGCATCGACAAGGTGTCGGACGTGGCGAAGCTGGGGGATACCCTCAAGGTCAAGTGCCTGGAGTTGCTGGATGGCGGCAAGATGCGCCTGTCCCGCGCCGCGGTGCTGGCCGAGGAGCAGGGCATCGAGTTCAAGGATTCCCCGCCGCGTTCCGGTCGGCCGCCGCGCCGTGACGGAGAGCGGGGCGACCGGGCTGACCGGGGCGGCGATCGCGGTCGTGGCCGGGGTGACCGGGGTGACCGGGGCG
>JAIWOE010000246.1 GCA_020217165.1 Desulfovibrio sp.
TCCTGGCAGGCAAAGGTTCCGGCGGGCAGGCCCAGGGCATCCAGAAAGTGTTCCACCAGCCCCTTGAGGTCCTGGTAATCGGCCAGGTCATGGGCATAGGGCCAGCCCTCTGGTTCCCGTGGTCCATACAGGACCATGCCCAGGCGGGATTCCTCGCGCACGGTGGTTTCGGAGGTCTCGTCCTTGAAAAAGGCCTTGGCCACCTCGAACAACCGGACCCGTTCCAGTCCCTGGGACAGGTTGACCTTGAGGGAGTAGAGCAGTCCCGGCGCCAGGGCGGTGCGCAGGGCGTCCTGCTCTTCCGAGAGGGGATTCAGGACGCTGACCCGGTTTTCCGCGGGGAGGTGGAAGCGGTCCAGGTCCTTATGGCCGAAAAAGCTGAAGTTGATGGCTTCCAGAAGGCCGCAGCCCCGGGCCCAGTGCTTGGCGCGCATGGTCCAGGCAAAGGGCGTCGCATCCTGCCGCGGGGCGTCCAGCTGGCGGGAGACGGCGGGCACCACGCCGGGAATGCGATCCAGGCCGTGCACGCGGCCCACTTCTTCCACGAGGTCGGCTTCCCGCTCCAGGTCCACCCGGTGGCTGGGGGTCGTGACGGTCCATTCGGCCAGAGATTGGGCGTCGGCCTCGTCCACCTGGCAGCCCAGGTGCTGCAGGGTGGTGCGACAGAAGGCATCCGTCAGATCCACTCCCAGGAGCATGCGCGCCCGGGCCGGGCGGAAGCGGATGCGGCGGTTGACCCACGGCAGGGGCTCGGCCACGGCCACGCCGGGATGCAGGACCCCGCCCCCCAGCTGGGCCATGAGACTTGCGGCGCGGTCCAGGGCCAGGCGGGAGCCGGGCTGGTCCACCCCACGTTCAAAGCGGTAGCCGGCCTCGCTGGCCAGGCCAAGGCGGCGGCCGGTGCGGCGGATGGTGCCGGGGCGGAACACGGCGGATTCCAGGAAAATGTTGGTGGTGCCGTCATGCACTTCGGAATTGGCGCCGCCCATGACGCCGGCCAGGCCCACGGGCTTTTCGCCGTCCCAGATGCACAGGTCGTCGGCGGTGAGGGTGCGGGTTTGCCCGTCCAGGGTGATGAACTGCATGCCGGCCTCGGCCCGGGCCACGCGGATGGTGCCGCCAGCCAGGAGGTCCATGTCAAAGGCGTGCAGGGGCTGGCCCAGTTCCATCATGACATAGTTGGTTACGTCCACCAGGTTGCTGATGGGGCGGAGCCCCAGGGCGAGGAGACGATACCGCAACCATGCAGGCGACTTGGCGATGGTGACCCCGCTGATGACGCGCCCCTGGTACACGGGGCAAAGCTGGGGTTCGGGAATCACCACGGTGAAGAGAGACGGTGCGGCCGGCTTGGCGGGGTCCTCGGCCAGGGCGCAGGCTGGCAGGGTCACCGGCAGGCCCAGGGCCAGGGCGGCCTCGCGGGCCACGCCCAGGTGGGAGAGACAATCCGCCCGGTTGGGGGTGATGCCGATTTCAAAAACTTCCGTGTCCAGACCCAGGGCCTCGGTCAGGGGAGTGCCCGGGGTGCAGGCGGCGGCCTGGCCATCCAGCACCAGGATGCCCTCCTTGCCCTCGCCCAGGCCGAGTTCGGTTTCGGAACAGATCATGCCCTGGGACGGCACGCCGCGCAGGGTGGCGGGCTTGATGGCCACACCATTGGGCAGCACGGCGCCAGGCAAGGCCACGGGCACCGTCTGGCCTGCAGCCACGTTGGGGGCGCCGCAGACGATGGTCAACGCGGCGGCCTGGCCCGCATCCACGGTGCAGACGGAAAGCTTCTCTGCCTGGGGGTGCGTCTCCCGAGTGAGGACGCGGCCGACGACGACATTCTCCAGGGCAGCGAAGGGGTTGAACAAATCTTCCACTTCGAGACCCTGCATGGTCAGGCGGTCGCCCAGCTGGGCAGGGGTGATCTCAAAGGGAACGAATTCCCGGAGCCAGGAGCAGCTCACGCGCATGGGGCGGTCTCCCTGGTATGCGCAGCCTGCCTAGGCGAATTGCCGCAGGAACCGCGCGTCGTTTTCGAAAAACATGCGCAGGTCGCCCACGCCGTATTTGAGCATGGCGATGCGCTCCACGCCCATGCCAAAGGCAAAGCCGCTCCACGCCTCGGCGTCGTAGCCTACGGCGCGAAAGACCTCGGGGTCGATCATGCCGCAGCCGAGAATCTCCAGCCAGCCAGTGGTCTTGCACACGCGGCAGGGGTCGTTGCCCTTGTGGCCAAGGCCGCCGCACATGTTGCAGGAGATGTCCACTTCTGCGCTGGGCTCGGTGAAGGGGAAGAAGCTGGGCCGGAAGCGGACCTTGGTCCGGGTGCCAAAGAGGGCCTGCAAAAAGGCGGTGAGGCTGCCGCGCAGGTGGGCCATGCTCACATGCTTGTCCACCAGAAAGCCTTCAATCTGATGGAACATGGGCGTGTGGGTAATGTCCGAGTCACGGCGGTAGACCTTGCCGGGGGCCACGGCAGCCACGGGGGGCTTGCGCGCCAGCATGGTGCGAATCTGCAGGGGCGACGTGTGGGTGCGCAGGACGATGTTCTCCTGGATGAAGAGCGTGTCCTGCATGTCGCGGGCCGGGTGGTCCCCGGGCATGTTCAGGGCTTCGAAGTTGTACCAGTCCGTTTCCACTTCCGGACCGGAGACGATTTCAAAGCCAAGATGCTGGAACACCTGGCAGACTTCTTCCATCACCAGGGTGATGGGGTGCAGCCCGCCCTGCGCCGGGGCGCGGCCGGGCACGGTGGGGTCGAAGTGCTTGAGCAGGGCGTCGGCCTTGGCCTTTTCCAGGGCGGCCAGGGCCTGGTCGAAGCGGGCGGAGATGGCTTCCTTGACCCGGTTGGCCGCCTGCCCCAGGGCCGGACGATGGGCCGGGTCCGCCGTGCCCAGTGTGGCCATGAGCCCGGCGAGGCGGCCCTTGCGGCCGAGGAACTCCACGCGCACGGCCTCCAGGGCGTCGGCCAGGGCCGCAGCCGAAGACGAGGAAGGGCCATCCGCCTGCATGACGGCGGAAAGCCCCTCCTCGAACGCCGGAATCAGGGAGTCGAACTCCCGCAAGAGATCGTCAATGCTCATGGCCAGCGCCGTTGCAAAGTGCAGTACCCGGCGCTAGGCCAGGGCCAGCTTTTCTTTGACCACGGCGGCCAGGCGGGAGAAGGATTCCTTCTCGCGCACGGCCAGATCGGCCAGGACCTTGCGGTTGAGCTCAATGCCAGCCAGGGCCAGGCCGTGCATGAACTTGCCGTAGTTCAGGCCGTGCTCGCGGGCGGCGGCATTGATGCGCAGGATCCACAGCTTGCGGAATTCGCGCTTTTTGACCTTGCGGTCGCGGTAGGCGTAGCAGAGGCTGCGTTCCACCGCTTCACGGGCGGAACGGTACAGGTTGCCGCGCCCGCCACGGAAGCCCTTGGCCTGATCAATGTATTTTTTGTGCCGCCGATGGGCGGCCATCCCGCGTTTGACTCGCATTATCTGGCTCCTTGCACTGGTGCGACAGCCCTAGGCGTAGGGCATCAAGGCCTTGAGGGCGCGTTCGTTGGTCTTGTCCACAATGGCGCTCTGGCCCAGGCGGCGTTTGCGCTGCGCAGACTTCTTGGTCAGAATGTGGCGCATGTTCTGTTGCCGGCGCTTGAATTTGCCAGTGCCGGTTTTGGAAAAGCGCTTGGCCGTGGACTTGTTGGTCTTCAGCTTGGGCATGATGGCTCCTGCCTTGGTTCGAAGGCCCCGCCGGCGCAGCCGGGCATGGGCCTATACATCTCGTTCTGTGAATGCGCTCATACTTTCTTGGCAGCAGGGGAAATCAGCATGAACAGCGTGCGGCCTTCCGCCTGCGGTTCCTGATCCACCTTGCCCTTGTCGCCGATGCTTTCCACAAACTTTTGCAGAATGGTAAGCCCGCGATCTTTATGCACAATTTCGCGTCCACGGAAAAACACAGTCACCTTGACACGATCGCCTTCTTCCAAAAAGCGCAGCACGTGCTTGAGCTTGGTCTGGAAGTCGTGCTCATCGGTTTTCGGCCGGACCTTGATTTCCTTCACCTGGATTATGGACTGGCGCTTGCGCGCCTCCTGCTGCTTTTTCTGCTGCTGGTATTTGTACTTTCCAAAATCCATGATGCGGCAGACGGGCGGTTCGGCATTGGGCGCCACTTCCACCAAATCGAGCCCCTTTTCCTGGGCGGCCCGAAGGGCGTCGTCGCGCGACAAAATGCCGAGCTGCTCACCGTCTTCGCCGATGACGCGAAGCTCCCGTGCACGAATCTGCAGGTTACACCGGGCATGGGGTGGCGAAGAAATAGCGCATCCCTCCTCGTTCAAACGGTTCCTGACAGGCCTTGACGATAAGCGCGACGGCGTCTTCCAGGGTCATGAACCCCAGGTTTTCCCCGCCACGGAGGCGCACGTTCACACCCCGCGCCTCGACTTCCTTGTCGCCCACGACCAGCATGTACGGTATCTTTTCCATCTGGGCTTCGCGAACCTTGAAGCCCAGTTTTTCGTTGCGGGTGTCTGCTTCCACACGCAAGCCGTTGCTGGACAGCACGCGCACTGCTTCTTCCGCAAAATTGTTGTGGGCATCGGTCACGGTGAGCACGCGGGCCTGCACCGGCGCCAGCCACACGGGAAACGCGCCGGCATAGTGCTCGATGAGCACGCCGATGAAGCGTTCGATGGCGCCCAGCACCACACGGTGCAGCATGACCGGCCGCTGTTTTTCCCCGTGCTCGTCAATATACGAGAGGTCGAAGCGTTCGGGCAAGGTGAAATCGCACTGGATGGTGGCGCACTGCCAGCGGCGGTCCAGGGCATCCTTGAGCTTGATGTCAATCTTGGGCCCGTAGAACGCGCCATCGCCTTCATTGATCTCGTAGGGGCGGTCCAGGGTGTCCAGGGCCTGCCTGAGGGCGTTGGTGGCGCGC
>JAIWOE010000247.1 GCA_020217165.1 Desulfovibrio sp.
TGCGCTCGGGTGGCCGTCATGGCTTCCCGGGCGCGTTTTTTCTCTAGATTGGCCAGGCGGAGCACCGCCAGCGCCCGCGCTCGGGAGGCCTCGCCCTCTTCGCCCTCTTCGTCCGTTTCAGCCAGGCCGAGGCCGGCAACATCCGCGTTTGGGGGCGGAGCCGTGGTGTGATCGTCTTCCAGGATCGGGAAGCCGATGCGCTCGAAGGCCTCGGGGGGTAATGGGGCGTCTTCGGGGACCTTCGACACCGCAGGGGCGGGCGGCTGGACATTCCGCAGCAGGGTGTCGGGATCCATCGTCTGGGAGGCGGGGTCGGAATCCGTGAATTCCTCGGGAAACCGGCCGCGGAAAGAAAGCAGGGCCCGGCGGTTGGCCAGGGCAGCCTCCCGGGCCACGGCGGAAAAGGTCTTGTCTGGTTCCATTTGGGGGAACTCGGGCAGTTCCAGGTCTTCACCGTGGTACTGGATGGCTTCCGGGTCTTCGGGGGGAAACTCTGGCTCGAAAAACTTAAAGTGACACTTGAAGATATTGCCGCACCGGCATTTCATGGTGGCTGGCTGGGCCACATGGCGAAGTTTTTCCCCGTCCAGGGTGCGGGCGTCCTTGCAGGATGGGCAGATGATGGTGAAGCGGTTCTGCCGATCCGCACTGAACACGGGCAGTTCGGTCATGCTGCCAGCCAGGATATCCGGCATGCCGCCATCGGTCGAAGCGCCCCGGGGGACCGGTCCAGGAGCGGCAGCACCGGACGCAAGGGTTGCCGCCGAGGGCGGTTGGAGGGGCTCCGTCGGCGGATCAAGCGCAAAGCGGCAGTGAAACACATGGCCGCAAGTGCACTTCATGGCTGCCGGCTGTTTGATGGTCGCAAGCTTCCTGCCGTCCAGCATGCGTTCCTTGCCGCAAGCCGGGCACACCAGGGCCACGCGCTGCCGGGCATCTGCGCGAAAGACCAATATGTCCGGCTTGGCGTTGGCGGAGGGCGGGGTATCGGGACGATATACGCTATGCATGGCTACGGGCTCCAATGCAGCAGGACCATAGCCTGTTTTGCCATGGGCGAAAACCCCTTTCCTGCAACTTCCGGTGCGGAAAGGAAACACGGTCCGGGAGGGCGCGCCTGCCGGACCGTGTGGAGGGTGAGTCAACGCGTCGACGGTTCTGGAGCGTCATCCGCGCAGCACGGCATCGGCCACGGCCTGCACGGCCCTGGCGGTGGGGTGCTCTGGGTGGACCTTCATGAAGGCATAGCCTTCGTCACCGGCGCGTGCCAGTTCGGGGTCCAGGGGAATGCGGCCCAGGAAGGGCACGCCCATTTCCGCGGCCAGGCGCTCGCCGCCGCCGGCGGAAAAAATGTTGGTCACCTGCTCGCAGTGGCTGCACACAAAGCCGCTCATGTTTTCCACCACGCCCAGCACGCGGTTGCCCATCTCATGCACGAAGCTCACGGAGCGGCGTACGTCGTCCACGGCCACGGCCTGCGGCGTGGTGACAATGACTGCCTCGGCCCGCTGCCCCAGCAACTGCATGACGGACAAGGGTTCGTCGCCGGTGCCGGGGGGGCAATCCACCACCAGATACTCCAGCTCGCCCCAGGAGACGTCCTCGATGAACTGGCGGATGGCGCCCATCTTCACCGGGCCGCGCCAGATGACGGCCTGGTAGGCGTCGGGCAGCATGAATCCCAAGGACATGAGGGACAGCCGCTTGCTCCAGGGCACGGGCTCCATGTGCGTGGGTTCGGCGTGGGGCTGGGCGCCCTGCAGGGAAAAGAGCCTGGGCACGCTGGGGCCATGAATGTCCACATCCAGCAGGCCCACATTTTTATCCGCCAGGGAAAGGGCCACGGCCAGGTTGGCCGCCACGGTGGACTTGCCCACCCCGCCCTTGCCCGAAAGCACCACCACCAGCCGCTTGATGCGGGAAAGGGTCTTGGCCAGCTTGTCTTCCCGCGGTTCAACGGGGGTCATGGGGTCCTGGGGGGTGGAGCCGCAGGAACTGGGGGAACACCCTTGGGACTGCGAAGGGCAGCCGCCGCATTGTTCACTCATGGTCATCATCCTTTGCGCTTGGCGGCAAGGGCCGCGTCCAGCCAGGCATACCAGGAGTCCAGGCCTTCGCCGGAACGGCAGGAGACCTGCAGGATGGCCGCCGTGGCGTTCAGGGCCCGGGCCTGGGCAGAAGCCTTGGCCACATCGAAATCAACATAGGGCAACAGATCAATCTTGTTGATGACTGCTGCCTTGGCCTCCTGGAACAGGCGCGGGTATTTCTCCGGCTTGTCATCCCCTTCGGTGACGGAGAGGATGGCCACCTTGGCGTCTTCACCCACGTCGAACTCCACGGGGCAGACCATGTTGCCCACATTCTCCACAAACAGAATGTCCAGGGCGTTCAGGTCCAGATGGGCCAGGGCCTGGCCCACCATGGCACTGTTCAGGTGGCAGCCGCCATCGGTGTTGATTTGCACAGCGGCGGCGCCGGTGGCGGCCACGCGGCGGGCGTCGTTGTCCGTCATGCAGTCGCCCTCGATCACGGCCATGCGGTAGCGGGCCTTGAGATCCGTGAGGGTGCGCTCCAGCAGGCTGGTCTTGCCCGAGCCGGGGGAGCTGATGAGGTTGAGCACCAGGACGCCGGCCTGGGCAAAGCGGGTGCGCAGGGTATTTGCCTCGCGCTCGTTGGCTTCCAACAGATTGCGGATGACGGGAATTTCCATGGCTCGTGTCCGGGTGGGGGGTCAGTCCGTCTCTATTTCCAGGCTTTCCAGAAACAATTCCTTGCCCTGCACCAGGGTGTGCCCCAGCTCCTCATCGCACTGGGGGCAGGGATACAGGGGCGGGCCCAGACGCTTCTGCTCGGGTTCAAATTCGTGGCCGCAGGCCCGGCATTTCAGGCGCAGGGGCAGCAGCCTGAGCTCCA
Organism: Desulfovibrio sp.; assembly: GCA_020217165.1. Taxonomy (GTDB): domain Bacteria; phylum Desulfobacterota; class Desulfovibrionia; order Desulfovibrionales; family Desulfovibrionaceae; genus Megalodesulfovibrio. The sequence continues at coordinate 2,917 of JAIWOE010000247.1, forward strand.
GGCGCACGCCCTGCATGGGGCCGCCAATGGTCAGTGCCTCCACGGCCAGCTCGAAGGCCTCGGGCACCAGATTGGCCAGGGCGCCGTGGGTCACGCGGATGACGGTGCAGCGGCTGCCGGGACGCAGTTGCAGTTCCTGCTCCACCAGGGCAAGCAGGCTTTGGGCGATGGACATTTCGTGCATAGGGCGTTCTGGATACGCCAAAGCGGGCAGGAGGTAAAGGGTGCGAAGTTGATTTCCCTCAAAAAATAGCTCTAAATTTGTACCTTGGCCTGCACAGGAGAAATGATTCAGAACACCCCTCCCACTGGGATGCCATTCAGGGGGTGTTTTTTCGCCATTCACGGATTGATTTGCCGTTCAATGCTGACAGCGTGTGAAAACTGTGGCAAGGCAAAGCTCCCATACTGCCAGTATGGCCGGCGGCGGACGCATTGTCGGCGCCGCGGCATACAACTATCCGGATAGGCCTGATCTGCGGCAAGGAGGCGACCATGTACGTCGGCCTGAAAATGCTTACGCGCGACCAATTCGTCACCATCACGCCGGGCACGCTGGTGCATGATGCGGAAAAGCTCATGCTGGCCAACCGGTTGTGGATGCTGCTGGTGGTGGAGGACGAAAAACTCGTGGGCCATGTGCGCAAGGAGGATGTGAAGGAGGCGCTGCCTTCCCGCGCCACCTCTCTTTCCCGCCATGAGCTCAACTACCTGCTGGCCAAACTGGACGTGGCGCAAATCATGCGTACGGACACGCCCATCATCGGGCCGGAAGCGGAAATCGAGGTGGCCGCCAAGCGCATGTATGATGACGACCTGCCAGGCCTGGCCGTGGTGGGGTGCGGCAACCGGCTCCTGGGGTACATCAACCGTAACGTCCTGCTGGGCGTACTGGTGGAGGAAATGGGCCTGGAGCAGGGTGGTGCGCGCATTGCCTTTGAAGTGGAGGACCGCAGCGGCGTCATCCACGAGGTTTCCGGCATCATCAAGGGGCATGGCGGTTCCATCATTTCCACATCCACCTTTTTCCACAACGGCAGGCGCATGGTGGTATTGCGGGTGCAGGCAGAAACACCTGCGGCAATCGCCACGGATATCGCAGCCGCGGGCTACACCCTGGTGGGGCCGCAAGCGTTCGAATCGGATTGGTGCAACCTGTAGCCCTCTGAGTTCATGACACTTCTCGACGTCCAGGGCGTGACCCTCACTTTCCGCGGCATCGCGGCCCTCATGAATGTCGCCTTCACGGTGACCAAGGGCCAGATCTGTTCCCTCATCGGCCCCAACGGTGCCGGCAAGACGAGCATGCTCAACTGCATTTCGGGCCGCTACACGCCGGATTCTGGCTCCATCACCCTGGGGGGCAGACAGCTGCTGGGAGTGCCGGCCCATGCCCGCACCCGGTTGGGACTTTCGCGCACCTTCCAGAATATTGCCCTGTTCAAAGGGTTGTCCGTCCTGGACAACATGATGGTGGGCCGCCATTCCCGCATGCAGTACGGCCTGCTGCAGTCTCTGTTGTACTGGGGGCCGGCCCGCAGGCAGGAAGATGCCCACCGCCGGCGGGTGGAGGAGATCATTGATTTCCTGGGCCTCTCCCCCTGGCGGCACCAGCATGCCGGCATGCTTCCGTACGGAGTGCAAAAGCGTGTGGAACTGGGCCGGGCGCTGGCCGCCGAACCGGAGCTGATTCTGCTGGATGAGCCCATGGCCGGCATGAACCTGGAAGAAACCGAGGACATGGCGCGCTACATTCTCGACATCAATGAGGAATGGGGCGTGACGGTGCTGCTGGTGGAGCACGATATGGGCGTGGTCATGGACATCAGCCACCAGGTGGTGGTGCTGGATTTTGGTCAGGTGCTGGCCTCCGGCACGCCCGAGGACGTGCAGTCCAATAAGGACGTCATCGCCGCCTACCTGGGCAGCGAGGACA
>JAIWOE010000248.1 GCA_020217165.1 Desulfovibrio sp.
TGGTGGCGGATTTGACGGCGTTTCCGCAAGATCCTCGCCGCCTACAGGGAACGGGGCGACCCTGGCCCGAGGGCGAGCCCATCCCCGCCGCCGCGCAGGCCGGGTTGTATGCCAGGTTTCGCGAACGCTGGCTGGCTCCCTGGAATTCCAATGCCACCCCCCAGTCTGCCAAGGACGCCCTGTGGGGCATCGCCACCTATGGCGGCAAGCAGGCCTGGCAACGCAACGGCACTCCCCGGCCCCCGGGCTGGAGCACACGCATTGCCGCCAACTGCGCGGCAGCCACCTTCCCCTCCATGCGACAGCCGGGCATCGTGCTGGCCACGGGGGATCTCCGGGTACTGCCCACGGCGGAACCCTTCTTCCTGGATCCATCTCGACCAGGGGAAGGATACCCATTTGATTATTTTCAAAATTCAGCCATCTGGGCCGCCACGCCGGTGCTCATAACCCATGAAAGCGCGGACGGCTTGTGGCTGCATGTGGAAAGTGCCTACGCCGCAGGGTGGATGCCGCGCCAGCAGGTGGGATTTGTTGACCAGGGCTTGATGGACCTGTTCCGCAGGCTCCCCTGGGCTGCGGTGACGGCGGAGCAGGTGGCCCTTACCGCGGCAAACCAGCGGGCCAGCCTCCGCCTGGGCATTGGCGCCGTGCTGCCGGTGTTGGAGCAGGGACCCTTCGGCCTCCGCGTGGGCATTCCGCGCCGTGCCGGGGCGTTGACGGCCCTGGACCCGGCGCTCCTCACCAATGCCCAGGCAGCCGCCATGCCCGTGCCCTTTTCCCAGCAGCGCGTGGCCGCCCTGGCCGCGGCCATGCAGGGGCAGGCCTACGGCTGGGGCGGACTCGACGGCCTGCGGGATTGCTCGTCCCTCATGCGTGACCTGTTCGCCCCCTTTGGCGTCTTCCTGCCCCGCAACTCCTCACAGCAGGCCAGGGCCGGGGAGCAGCGCTCCCTGGAGGGCCTTTCCGCCGCGCAAAAGGAGGCCGCCTTGCTGCGCGAGGGGCTGCCCTTCCGCACCCTGGTGAACAAAAAAGGCCACGTGATGCTGTACATCGGCCAGCACAAGGGCAGGGCAGCAGTGTATCATGCCATCTGGGGTGTGGTGAGCCGGGAGCCCGCCGGCGGCAGTGGCCGCGTAGTGCTGGGCCGCACGTGCATCACCGGCCTGTCCCCGGGGGCAGAGCACGAGGACGTCAAGCGTCTTGGATCGACCCTGGTGGATACCCTCACCTCCTTCACCATCCTGCAACCCCAATAAGGGAGCGATGCCGCCATGCCCGTGACCCGCGCCCTGGCCTTGGTGGGCTTTAAGAAATCCGGAAAAACCACAACCACCCTGGCCCTGGCCCGCCGCCTGGGCGAGCTGGGGATGCGCGTGGCCGTGGCCAAGTCCAGCCATCACGGGTTGGACAAGACTGATACGGATACGGACAAGCTGCTGGGCGTGGCGGGCAGCGTAATCTTCATCAGCCCGGAAGAAACGGCCCTGCTGTGGCCCCGGTTCACGCATCTGCCCGACCTCATTCCCCTGTTGGATGCGGATATTCTGCTGGTGGAAGGCGGCAAGTCCCTGGGCTGGCTGCCCCGCGTGCTGCTGCTGCACGACACGGCCGAGGCCGATTCCCTGGAACCCGGCCTGGCCCTGGCCACCTTCGGCGGTGCGACCCATCCCGACATGCCCCACCTGCAGCACCTGGATGCCCTGGCCGACCTGGCCATGACCCGCGGGTTTCTGCTTCCGGGCCTGGATTGCGGCGCCTGTGGCAAGGCGGATTGCGCCGAAATGGCAGAGGAAATCGTTGCCGGCCGCCAGACGCCCGACGCTTGCACCGCACGCCGCATGGAGGTGACGGTCACGGTCAATGGTCAGCCCCTGGCCACAGGGCCCTTTGTGGGACGACTCATGGCCGGCACCCTGCGCGGCATGCTGGCCGAACTCAAGGGCTACACGCCCGGCGCCAGAGTGCATATCTCCTTGGATGGATAGGGGGAATTGTGGAAGGATTTTTCAACGTCATTTCAGTGGCGGCCTTTCAGGCCCTGCTGGATGAGGCCGCGCCACTGCCGGCGGTCTCCCTGCCCCTGGAAGATGGCCTGGGCCTGACCCTGGCCCGGGATGTGATGGCCGATGAGGATTTGCCCCTGACGGACCGCTCCTCCATGGACGGCTATGCCCTGGCCGCGGCGGACACCTTTGGCAGCGGCGAGACCAATCCCGGCCTGCTGGACTGCGTGGGCGTGGTGGACATTCAGACACCCCCGTCCTTTTCCCTGGCCCCCGGGCAGTGCGCGGCCATCGTCACCGGCGGTATCCTGCCCCGGGGTGCCGATGCGGTGCTCATGGTGGAGCAGACGCAGATCGTTGGTGCGGCGGAAAACAACGTCCTGGGCACGGCTGGGGATGTGATCGAGATCCGCCGGGCCGTGGCGCCGGGCGAGGCCGTGATGCGCCAGGGCGAGGACGCCCGCGCCGGCGCCGTGCTGCTCCCCGCGGGCACGTTGTTGCGACCCCAGGAACTGGGCCTGCTGGCAGCCCTGGGAGTGCTGGAGATTCCCGTGCATCGTCGGCCCAGGGTGGCCATCATTTCCACGGGGGACGAGGTGGTGCCCGTTACGGCCAGGCCCCGTCCCGGCCAGGTGCGCGATGTGAACAGCCTCACCCTGGCCCAGCTGTGCCGGCAATGCGGGGCCGACCCCGGCTTCCGCACCCATGCCGGCGACGATCCCGCGGCCCTGGAAGCCGCCGTGGCCCAGGCCCTGGATGCACAGGCCGCAGGGGGCGGGCATGACGTGGTGCTGCTTTCGGGCGGCAGCTCCGTGGGAACCCGGGATGGCACCCTGGCGGCCATCCAGTCCTGTCCCGGGGCAGAGGTGCTGGCCCATGGGGTGGCCATGTCCCCGGGCAAGCCGGTCATCCTGGCCCGGGTGGGCCACCGCACCGTTTGGGGATTGCCAGGCCAGGTGGCCTCGGCCATGGTGGTCATGCTGGTGCTGGTGCAGCCGTTCCTGCGCCGTCTCATGGGTGACGCATCCTCCTTGCGCTGGGAGCAGCGGCCCGGCCTGCCGGCCCGGCTCACGCGCAATGTGGCCTCGCGTCAGGGACGAGAGGAGTACGTCCGGGTGCGGCTTGCGCCGGGGGAGGGCGGCCTGCTGGCCACCCCCGAGCTGGGACCCTCGGGCCTGTTGCGCACCCTGGTAGCTTCCCAGGGACTCGTGCGCATCCCGGCCGGCCTGGAGGGGCTAGAGGCCGGGGCCATGGTGGACGTCAAACCGTTCTGGATGTAAGCAGGCATGCGGCTGTTGTTTTTGGGAGATGTGATGGGCCGGCCCGGCCGCGAGGCCGTGCGCCGGGAGCTGCCCCGCCTGCGGGAGCTCCATGCCCCAGATCTGGTGGTCATCAACGCTGAAAACGCCTCCGGCGGCGTGGGCCTGGCCCCGCCCGAGGCCAGGGAGTTGTTGGCCCTGGGGGCGGACGTGCTCACCGGGGGCAACCACACATTTCGGTTCAAGGAATTGCGGGAGTTCATGAACGCCGACCCCCGGGTGCTGCGCCCGGCCAATTATCCCCCCGGCACCCCTGGCCAGGGCCTGACCGTGGTGCGCACCCCCGCAGGCATGCCTGTGGCTGTGTGCAGTCTCCTGGGGCGGGTGTTCATGGAGCCCATGGACTGCCCCTTTATGGCCGCGGATGCCCTGCTGACGTCTCTGAATCCGGAGATCAAGCACATTCTTGTGGACTTTCATGCCGAGGCCACCTCGGAAAAACAGGCCCTGGCCTGGTATCTGGACGGTCGCGCCACCCTGGTGGCTGGCACGCACACCCATGTGCAGACCTCAGACGCCCGCATCCTGCCCGGAGGGACGGCCACCATCACCGATGCCGGCATGTGCGGCGCGCCGGCCTCCATCCTGGGCATGGACCCGGCCATCATCGTCAGAAAATTCGTCACCGGCCTGCCCATGCGCTTTGAGCTGGCCAAGGGCGAGGGCAGGGTGCAGGGCCTAGTGGTGCAGACGGACGACGCCACCGGCCGCGCCACGGCCATCACTCCCATCTCGTGACCCCAACCACAAAAGGATCATCGCATCGTGGACGCCGAACTCAAGCAACTGCTGCGCGGCTGCGTGGATTGCATCGACATTGAAGAACTCAAAAAGAAGCTCGCCCGGGGCAAGCCCCTGCGGGTGAAGATCGGCTTTGATCCCACGGCGCCGGATCTGCACCTGGGCCACACCGTCTGCCTGCAGAAGCTCAAGCATTTTCAGGATGCCGGCCACCAGGCCATCTTTCTCATCGGCGATTTCACGGGCATGATCGGCGATCCCTCGGGCAAGTCCGAGACCCGCCCCCCCCTGACCCGCGAGCAGGTGTTGGCCAACGCCGAGACCTACAAGCAGCAGATCTACAAGCTGCTGGACAGGGAAAAGACGGAAATCGCCTTCAACTCCACGTGGATGGATCAATTCTCAGCCTCGGACTTCATCCGCCTGTGCTCCCGCCACACCGTGGCCCGGATGATGGAACGTGACGATTTTTCCAAGCGGTTTACCGAGGGCCGGCCCATCGCCATCCACGAATTCCTGTACCCCCTGGTCCAGGGCTACGATTCCGTGGCCCTCAAGGCGGATGTGGAGCTGGGCGGCACGGATCAGACCTTCAACCTGCTGGTGGGACGGCACCTGCAATCCCATTACGGGCAGGAGCCCCAGTGCATCATGACCATGCCGTTGCTGGAAGGCCTGGACGGCGTGCAGAAGATGAGCAAATCCCTGGGCAATTACGTGGGGATCGACGAGCCGGCCA
>JAIWOE010000249.1 GCA_020217165.1 Desulfovibrio sp.
CCATGTTGCCCAGGATGGCCTCCTCCACCCAGCCAAACCCGCCGGAGAGCACCTGCGGGAACTGCATGCCCATGAGCCCGGCCAGCAGTCCGCCCAGGGCCGCCGTGGCGGGCAGGCCGATCTTGTCGATCAACTTACTGAAAATATTGTACTTCAAGTACCGGAAGGTCCGTACGTACAGCCATCCCGTGGCCGCGCAGAAGGCTGCCAGCACCAGATAAAAAGGCAGCTCCAGAAAATTGGTGAACTGGAACTGCGGAATGGCGAACAGCGGCGCCGTGCCGTAAATGAGGGCAAACACCGTGTACGCGGACACGGAGGACAGCACCGCCGGCAGCACGGCTTCGGCCTCGAAGTCCTCGGCATAAATGACCTCAATGGCCGTGAGGGCCCCGCCCATGGGAGCCCGGAAAATGGCCCCCAGGCCCCCAGCCGCGCCGGTGAGCAGCAGGATGCGCCGTTCCTTGGGTGACAGCTTGAGGCGTATGGCCACATAGGACCCCAGCCCAGCACCCAGCTGGGAGATGGGTCCCTCCCGCCCGGCGCTGCCGCCGGTGGCCAGGGTCAGGATGCTGGTGGCTCCCTTGATGAGGGGCGCCAGGGGCCGGATGACGCCGCCCTGGTGGTGGAAGGCCTTGATCATGCCATCGGTGCCGTCGGTACCGCCGTGCATGGTCTCGGGGATGTAGCGCTGCACCAGCCACCCGGTGACCAGCCCCGTCAGGCAAGTCATGGCCGGCACCAGCCAGGGGCGATGGGTTTCCCCTGGTGGGCTGTGGAACAAGGCTTCGCCATCGGCCGGAGGCAGGGGCAGGCCCGCCCACTCAACGAGGAAGAGGTGGTGCAGGTATTCCACCAGAAAAAAGAACACTGCTGCCGCCAGCCCGGCCAGGGCGCCCACGCCGATGCCCAGGATGAGCCAGCGCACGGAGCTGGTGCGCCGGTAGGTGCGTGTCAGGGCGCGCCAGTGCTGTCGCCAGCGGCGCAGGGAAAATTGCCGGTCCATGCGGCCTAGGCCGGAGCCCAGCAGTTGGCTTCAGGCTCGGCCAGGATGCGGCGGGTCAGGGCCACGTCTTCGGTAATGCGGGCCACCAGGGCGTCCACATTGGGGAATTTCTGTTCCGGACGGATGAACTGCACAAAGTGGACATGGACGTCCTTGCCGTACAGGTCGGCGTCGAAGTCCAGGATGTGCACCTCCACGCTCACATCGGTGTTGCCGAAGGTGGGGTTGACGCCGATGTTGGCCACGCCAGCCAGGACGTCACCGCCAGGCCCGCCGGTGGCATGGTTCCAGGCGCCCCGGACACTGCCGTTGATGTTCACCCACACGGCATACACGCCGTTGCGGGGTCGCACCTCGTTCTCCAGCTTCAGGTTGGCCGTGGGGAAGCCCAGCAGCCGGCCGCCCCGATTGTGGCCATGGATCACCGTGCCGCGCACGGCGTAGTAGCGGCCCAGGAGGCAGCGGGCCTCCCAGACGTCGCCGGCCTTGATGAGGTCGCGGATGCGGGTGGAGCTGACCACGGCGTCATGGATCATCACCGGCGGCATGCGCTCGCAGCGGAACCCATAGGTCTGGCCCAGGGCCTGGATGACCTCGAAGTTGCCCTTGCGGCCCTTGCCGAAGGACCAGTCGTACCCCACCACCAATTCCTTGCAGTTGATCCAGTCCACGAGATAGGTCTTGACGAACTGCTCCGGCTCCATGGCGGCCATGTCCTTGGTGAATTCCAGGAGCAGGGTCATGTCCACGCCCATGGCTTCGATGAGGTCCAGCTTCTGTTCGCGGATGGTGATAAAGGGCGGGGTGTGCGGGCCCACCAGCACCTGCAGGGGGTGCGGGCAGAAGGTGGCCACCACGGAAGTCAGCCCGCGGGCCTTGGCCTTGGCCAGGACACGGGTGATGAGGGTCTGGTGGCCTTTGTGCACGCCATCGAAATTGCCAATGGTGACGCATGATCCGGCGGACAGATCCAGGGTGATTTCCTGGCGGGTGCGGGCGATGAGCATGGTGTGATCGGGGTGCGCGGAAAGACGGATGTGAGGGGGGGGCGGGGCCGAACTCGGCGCCGCGGCCTGAAACCGGACTTCTGGCTATCCCAAAATGGCGCGCCCGGCAAGGCGGTGCCGCTTGGCATTTCATCGCAGGCCCACCAATGGGATGTCCACGAAACAAGGTGATGCACCCATCATCAGATTTCGTGGACGATCGTCATCCGAGATGCGTGGATTCCGGATGGCTCACGGAAAAAAAATGCAGACCACCCCAAAAAGTGCTTGCCAAGGACCGGGGGGTTGGATAGAAGCGTCTCTCCAGTGCCGAAGTGGTGGAATTGGTAGACACGCTAGGTTCAGGGTCTAGTGGTCGCAAGGCCGTGGGAGTTCGACTCTCCCCTTCGGCACCACCCAAGTCGATGCAGCGCTCCCGCCCTGAACGGGAGCGCTTTTTTTTGTGCCTGATGCCGGGCATCGTTTTCGTTCAATCACAACATTCGCAGATTGACTTCCCGATGACGACAGCGCCGGCGGGTGCTTTGCCGCCGCACGATACCCGGGCCGTCCCTTGCCGCGTCCGGACGGCTGTCCGGATTTATCATAGAAAACCCATCAGTTGCGCTGCCTTGACAGGCCCTGTTCCAGTGACTAGGTACAACGTTCCTGGCCAAATGCTGATTTACTGTGAAGGCGGGCACCACCCATGGGCTACCGCGTGCTTGTTGATCTGGGAAAATGCGAGGGCGACGGCGATTGCGTCGACGTGTGCCCCGTGGGCGTCTTTGTGCTTGAAGACGAACACGCCGTGGCCGTGCATCCAGAAGAGTGTCTGGGCTGCGAATCATGCGTGGAAGTGTGCGAGTCCGGGGCTATCGTCATCGAGGAACCATAAGGAACAGGGGTCGTTGATGGATTTCACTGCGTTTTTTGGGAAGTACGAAGCGCTGGTGGCAGAGGCCGACGCCGCATTCCGGGCCGTGGCAACCCGCGAGCCCCAGGCCGTGCAATGCGCCGAAGGGTGCTCGGACTGTTGCCATGCGCTGTTCGACCTGACCCTTGTTGAGGCCATCTATCTGAATTACCAGTTCAATCGTCTGTATCAGGGCGCTGCCCGGTCCAAAATCCTGGCCCGTGCGGACAAGGCGGACCGGGAAAACCACCTCTTCAAGCGGAAAATTTTCAAGGCATCGGAAGACGGCATGTCTGCCATGGACATCCTGAAGGAGGTGGCCCGCCAGCGCATCCGGTGTCCCCTGCTCAACGACGAAGACCGCTGCGACCTGTACGCCTTTCGCCCCGTCACCTGCCGGGTGTATGGAGCGCCCGTGGCCATTGCCGGCGAAGCCTCCAGCTGCGGCAAATCCGGCTTCCAAAAAGGCGGCAGCTACCCCACCATCAACATGGATCGCCTGCAGGAACGCCTGCTCATGCTCAGCCAGGAGCTGGTGGACGCCATGAACACCAAGCATGTCCGCCTGGCCGAGGTGCTGGCGCCGGTCTCCATGGTGCTCATGAACACCTACGACCGGGCCTACCTGGGCATCCAGGACCAGGGCTGCGGCGAGGGCTGCGACTCCTATTCCTGGACCCTGGGAGCCGGGCAGCGCGGGGCGGCCGCGGCCGACGCCTTCGGGGCGCCGCCGGCCAAGGGAGGCACGGATGGCCAAGGCTGAAGTGGTCCGGCTTTCGCCGGAAGAGGAACTGGCGCAAAAGCGGGCCATTTACGACAAGATGAGCCCGCGCCGTCGCAAGTGGATCGACAAGATCGGCTTCGACAAGTGGGATCCCTTTCAAACTCCCAAGGATCCCATCGACATCCGCAAGGATATCACCAACCGCACCCCCCAGGAGCTGGCCACCATGTTCCTGCGCTCCCGGCAGGACCACGAGGGCTATGGCGAACAGTACGCCTCCGGCGCCCTGGAGATGGCTGTGGGCCTGCTGCGGCGTGACCCCCGCTATCTGGGCATGTTCTACTACTCCCAATGGTACCAGACGCTCCTGGACAAGGAAGGCAAGACCTATGACGACTGATTCCCCCCGCCAGGCCCTCGAAGCCTACATCGCCGAGCAGAAAGCCCGCCTGGATGCCAACCCCCAGTGCGGCGTAACCCATTACAACCTGGGCGTGGCCCTGCTCTCCCGCGGGGACTACCTGGAGGCCGAACGCGAATTCCGTGAAGCCGTGACCCACTCCCCCTCCCTGGTGGAAGCCTACGTGCAGCTGGGCGGCCTGGCCCTACAGCAGGGTGACCTGGAGGGTTGCCTCAACTACAATAAAATGGCCGCCGAGGGCCGGCCCATGTTCGCCACGCCGCAAGGCAACATCGGGTTCGTCTACATGCAGATGGGCGAACCTTCCAAGGCCGCCCGGGCCCTGGAACGCGCTGTGAAGCTGGATCCCAATTTCATTCAGGCCCTGGCCACCCTGGGCAATGCCTACATGATGGAAGGCGACCTGGAGCGCGCGGAAAAGGTCCTGCGTCAGGCTGTGGACAAGGAGCCCATGTTCGGCCCGGCCTGGAACAACCTGGCCCTGGTGTTGCTGGAACGCGGCGAGCCTGCCAAGGCAGTGGAATGCATCGATAAAGCCCTTGCCACAGGCTACGAGGTCCGGCCCGAACTGCTGGCCGAGGTGGCCCCGCACCGCGCACCAGTGCAGCCGGGGTAGGCGCCATGGCCGGCCGTCGCCTCAAGGCCGAGCTGAAAGCGCTCCTGCAGCAGGACGACTGGTTCGAGCGGCTCCACGCCCGGCTGGACGCTTCCGGTGAGGCCCCCGGGGAGGTTCCCGGTGAGGCTCGGCTGGC
>JAIWOE010000250.1 GCA_020217165.1 Desulfovibrio sp.
TGAGCGGCCTCTTCCACCACGTCCAGATCGGCAGCGCTGCCGCCCTGACGGTACACCTTGACCACGCAGGTGGCGGTGACGTCCGGGTGCAGCTTGAAGGTCACTTCGTATTTGCCCAGGGCCTTGATGGGCGCTTCCAGCAGCAGGAGTTTGCGGTCCACTTCTTCGCCGATGATCTTGGCCAGGGCGGCGCAGATGTCGGCAGAGGTGACGGAGCCGTAGAGGCGGTCGCCCTCACCCACGCGCACTTCCACTTCCACCACGGCAGCGTTGATCTTCGCCGCCAGGGTGTCGGCCGCGGACTTGAGGGAGTCGCGCTGGGCCTGCAGCTTCTTGCGCTCGTTTTCGAACACGCGCTTGTTGGATTCCGTGGCCAGCATGGCCAGGCCCTGCGGGATCAGGAAGTTGCGGCCGTAGCCAGCCTTGACGGTGACAATCTCGCCCAGGCGGCCGAGGGTGTCCACATCGGCACGCAGGATGATTTGCATGGTCGCCATGAAAAAACCTCCTTAGCCCGCGGCCTTGGTGCGCTTCTGCACGTAGGTGGCATGCACCGCGGTGTAGAACATCAGGGCCATCTGGCGGGAACGCTTGATTTCCGTGGTCAGGCGGCGCTGGTGCTTGGCGCAGGTGCCGGTGATGCGGCGGGCGATGATCTTGCCGCGTTCAGTCACGAAGTCATTCAGGATATCCGGGCGCTTGTAATCCAGGGGCAATTCGGGATTGGCGCAGAACCGGCAGAACTTCTTGCGGGGGGTGAACTTTTTCTTGAAAGCCATTACTCGCTCGCCTCCTCGGAAGCGGCGGCCGCAACGGGGGCGGCCTCCTCGTGTTCATCCAGTTTGACGGTGACGAACTTCATGATGCCGTCGGTAATGCGGATGATGCGCTCCAGCTCGGCAATGGCCGCCGCCGGGGCGTTGAACTCCAGCCGCACGTAATGGCCGCGGAAGAACTTGCGCACGGGGTAGGCAAGTTCCTTCATGCCCCAGTCATCAATGGCAATGAGGGTGCCGCCCTGGCGTTCCAGGACACCCTTGAGGTTCTCGACGATGGGGGTGAGTTCGTCCATCCCCAATTCGGGCGAGAACAGCAACAAATTCTCGTACTTGCGCATAGTCGCTCCTTGTGGACATGCAGTCGGAAGTGCGGCGTTGCAGGGCCGCCATTCCGCACAAGGCCCGCGGGACCATCCCGCGAGCAAGGTGGAACGGATTTACATAGCCAAGCGGGGAAGCATCGTCAAGCCGAAATGTAGCCGACCCACGACACCGCCGGTGCTACCCTCGCCAGTGTTACCCCCGCCGGTTCAGCCCCAGCAGGCAGAACACCTCATACGGGATGGTGCCCCACCACTGGGCCAGGTCGTTGGCGGTGATGGCGCCCGCACCGGAACCGCCCAAAATCCAGGCCGTATCCCCGGCCACAGTATGGGGTAGGGCCGTGACGTCCACGGCCGTCAGCTGCATGCACACCCGGCCCAGAATGCGCGCGCGCTGCCCGTGCAGGCACACAAAACTCCTGTTGGACAGGCTGCGGGAAATGCCGTCTGCATAGCCCATGGCCACAATGGCCACGGTGAGATCTTCTTCGGCGGTGAAGGTGCGGCCATAGCTGATGGACTCGCCTTTGCGCAGCGCATGCACCTGCAGCACCGGGGCGCTGGCGGTCATGGTGGGCTGCAGGCCGGCCCCCTTGGCCTCCCAGGCGGTATTGAGGAACGGATTGATGCCATACAGGGAAATGCCGGGGCGTTGGATGTCGAAATGCAGGTCCGGGTACCCCAGCAGGCCGGCGGAATTGACCAGGGAATACTCCAGATGCAGGCCGCGGCGCTCGAACTGGGTGCGGCATTGCTGGAAGCAGGCAGCCTGCTCCTGGACAAAGGCAGCCTGGTCCGGCTCGTCGGCGGTGGCCAGGTGACTCATGGCCAGCACGGGCTCAAGATTCTTGGTTTTCTGCAGCTGATCCAGCAGGGTGGGGAGCTCCTCGGGGGAGAATCCCAGACGGCGCATCCCGGTGTCCAGCTTCAGGGCAATCTGCTGCGGCCGGCCGGCGGTGGCTTCGGCCAGCATCTGGAGCTGGTCCATGCGGTAGATCAGGGGCAACAAGTTCTGCCCGGCCACGGCCTTGGCCTCGCGCATGTCCTGGGGGCCCAGAAGGGTAAGAATACGGCCAGGCAGGCCAGCCTCCCGCAGGTGCACCCCTTCGGAGACGGCGCCCACGGCGAACATTCGCGCCCCATCCAGGGAAAGGCCTCGGGCCACCTCCAGCAGGCCGTGCCCGTAGGCGTCCGCCTTGACCACGGCCATGCAGTTGCGACCGCGGTGTTGGAGCAGTCGGTAGTTGGCCCGCACGGCCTTCAGGTCTACACGCACATCAAGCAGATTGTAATCCAGCGCCATCCAAAACCTCGCACGTTCTTGGGAGGGCGTTGTACGCGGGCTATGGCGTGCTGGCAAGGGTTCGGGCGTTGTTTTTCGGGGCTTCCACAAAGTGCCGGATGTTGGTAGAGCGGACATACGGACATCCATCACCAGGAAAGGATCAAACCATGGATTTGAAATCATTTCAGAATAACGACGCCGAACTCCTTGCCCGCGTGGAGCGGACCCTGCACGCCAGGCGTGCGGCTGGGTTGGAAGGATTGGTGGGCGGCCTGGAGGCGATACTCATCACCGTGGAGCCGGACCGCCTGGCTCCGGCGGTGGAAGAACTCCTGCGCGTGACCGGGCTGGACTTCAAGGACGCGTTTGCCGACGAGGCCTTCCAAACCTGCCTGCTGGGCCAGGAGGGCAACGTAGACGTGCTGGTGCGGGTGCGCACGGCCCGGGAGAATCCGTTCCGGCCCCTGAACCTGCATCCCAAAACCAGCCACCTGCCCAACACCCGGCTGGAAACCTTCGTGTACAAATGTGCGGACCTGGAGCGTTACGTGGCCATCCAGCAGGCCCGGGGGGTGCCCTTCATGACCCCACACATCGTCCGCACCCCGGCGTATTCCTTCATCCAGACCATGCCGTCCGCCTTTACCGGCAATTCCCTGGGATTCATCCAGTGGCATGGGACCGAAGGCCAGTGGCGCACCCCAGGGTGTCGACCCCTGGGGTGTTCCTTTGTCAAGCCGGCCCACCCGTGGCTGGGCAACATCCATGAGCTGGATCACACCGCCACCCGCGTGAAGGCCGAGGAGCGCGACGATGCCATCATCGAGTTCCTGGAGCGCACGGGCTATTCCTTTGCCTTTGCCGTGTACGTGGAGAGCTTCAACAGCATCACCAACGTGGCCCGCCTGAGCATGGATGATTATGCCCAGGTGTTCACCTCGGGCATCACGCCGTTTGAGAGCCTAGAGCACTCCGGCCCCACGGAAAAGTTCATCCACAACTACGGTAAACGGGTGCATCACCTGGCCTTCCGCACCGAGGACATCGAATACACCTGCGACATGCTGCACAAGGATGGCCTGGAATACATGGTGGATCTGGTCGGCTCCAGGGAGGAAGGCCTCAGGCAGACCTTCACCTGGCCTTCCCAGCACACCTTTCTGGTGAATGAGTACATCCAGCGATATGACGGGTTTGACGGCTTCTTCACCAAAAGCAACGTCACAGCCCTGACCCGGGCCACGGACCGGCAGTAACCAGGAGGGAGGCTGCTCATCAGGAGGCGGGGGAGTCACCTTCCACGGGCAGGATGGCGGACAAGCGGGCCAGGGGCAGGGAAACGACGAACCGGCTGCCCTGGCCCAGGGAGGACTGGACCTGGATGGAGCCGCCGTAGTGCTCCACGATTTCCCGGCAAATGGCCAGCCCCAGCCCGGCGCCGCGGGGCTTATCCCGCAGGCCGTCGGCGGCGTCCACGCCTGGGGCGCTCTGGTAGAAGCGCTCGAAGATGTGCTCCAGGATGTCCGGGGCAATGCCCTGGCCGGTGTCTTCCACCGTCACCTGCAGGGTAGTGCCGTCGTCTGCCAGGGCGGCAGCCAGGGTGATGGCGCCATGGTCCGTGAATTTGGCGGCGTTGGAAAGCAGGTTGCTGAAGAGTTGGCGGAGCCGCTCGGCATCGGCCATCAGGGTGGGCAGGCGGGCCGGCAGCAGCACGCGCATGGTGACCTGGGGCTTCAGGGTGGCCTCGCAGGCGTCGGCCACCCGTTGCAGCAGGGCTGCCATGGGAACGGGTTCCTGCTGCCAGTCCATGGAGCCGGACTCGATGGCATTCAAGTCCAGCAGATCGTTCACCAGCCGTGTCAGGCGTTCGCCTTCCTGCTGCATGATCTTGAGGTTTCGCAGGTGCTCCGCCGCGCGTTCCTGTTGCATGGGGGTGGTGGCCAGGGGCAGGAACACGCGTTTGAAGGTGCGTTCCATGAGCTTGGCAAAGCCCATGATGGAGGTGAGGGGGGTGCGCAGCTCGTGGGAGGCCGAGGAAAGGAAGGAACTCTTGATGGCATCCAGCTGCTTGAGGCGGCGTACGGCCTGTTCCAGCTCCCGGGTGCGCTCGGCCACGGTGGCTTCCAGGGTGTCATGGGCCGCTTGCAGGGCGGCTTCGGTCTGCCGCCGGCTGGTCACGTCCAGCAGGGAAAGGATGTGCCAGCCGGGCTGGGGCAGGTCCGCCACGGTGAAGGAAACGTGGCGGGTGCTGCCGTCCTGGCGCAGGAACTCGCATTCCAGGTTGGAAACGCGTTCGTGGATCCGTTCGAGCATGGCGTGCATGCCGGGCTGGGCCTCGCTGGGAAAAAACCGGGTCCAGTGGGGCCGGGTCTTTTCCAGCAATTC
>JAIWOE010000251.1 GCA_020217165.1 Desulfovibrio sp.
GTGCAACCGCGCCGTAGGGAGTGTCTTCATTTACTTCGGAATCAGGCTGGCGACGGCGGAAGCGTGACGCCGTCCCAGTCGTCCTCCGCCAGCATGTCCGGGTCGATGGGCACGTGCTCGTGGGTGGGAGACTCCAGGGGGTCGGTGCGGCCATAGATGGTAATGCTCAAGGCGTCCAGGAGCTGGATGCGGGCGCGAGCGTCTTCGAGGGTCATGGCCGGCGGTGTGACGCCCCTGGACAGGAGGGCCTCCATGGGCAGCCCCTGGGCAGTGTCCTGGAACTGGCGGGCCTTTTCCATGGCGGCATGGTAGAAGCGTTTGCGATCCATGAGAGATGCGTAGGTGGCGCGGCCGGCGGGGGCTTCCTCCAGAAAGGACAGGGCCCCCCGGAACAGCTCCTGATAGCGGGCTTCCTGGCCCGGGGCCGGCCTAGCGCGCAGGAGGAAGGCCAGCAGGAAGGCGATGTTCTCCTCGCTCCAGGAGCAGCGGGAGTTGCGCAGCAGGGCGCGATAGGGCAAGGCGGCTTCCCGGCCCAGGGCGGCTTCCAGCTGATCCAGGAGCTGGAGGGGCACCTGCCGGGTGAGACGCAGGCGAGTGAGCATGCTCTCCAGCACCCAGGGCGGCGGCACCAGCTCCAGGAAGCTGCCGTCGGGAAAGCGCAGCCGTGTGGCGCAGGCGCGGGCCACGAGCTGGTCCCGCAAGGCGGCGCCATCCGCCTGGGAGAGCCCTTCGCCCAGCAGGGGCTCCAGGCGGTTGCGCAGGGCGCGCTCGGGAAAGAAGATCAGATCCAGCACGCTCTGGCCCGAGGCATCGCCCTCGTCCAGGAGCTGCTGCAGGGACCGGGCGGTCATCTCGCCGGTCATGCCTTCCAAAAAGGCCAGGACTTCGGCCGGCAGGGGGATGCCTGCAGTGAGGTAGTCGTCGATGGCCGCGGCCAGGGCCTGAAGCGTCGCGGGGGAAGCGTCCATGGCGGTACATCCTCAACAAAAAAAGGCGGCGGGAACATCCCCGCCGCCTTCATCAGTACGTCAGCGTTGCCGGTTAGGCAACCGTTGGGTCGGCGTGCGCCCTAGGCGTCGCAGGGGGCGCCTTCTTCGGGCCGGGCGTGTTCCGCAGTCTCGGTGAGGGTGCAGAACTCGGGGGCCGGCAGGGCAGGCATGCTCACCTTGGCCAGTTCGCAGGCTTCCTCCAGCACCGGTGCTTCGGCCATGGCCTTCAGGCGGGCATAACGCGCCTTGACCTGGGCTTCGATTTCGCACCGCAGACGCTTGGATTCTTCCGGATGGCTGCGCTCCAGCATGCTGAAGCGGGATTCGCCGCCCAGGAAGTCCTGGATGGTGCCGTCCGGGGCCTTAGAATCCAGCTGGAAGGGATTCTTGCCTTCGGCCAGCAGCATGGGGTTGTAGCGGAACAGGGGCCAGTAGCCGGACAGGGTGGCCTGCTTGCCTTCTTCCTGGGTCTTGCCCATGCCGCGACGCAGGCCCTGGTTGATGCAGGGGGCGTAGCACAGGAGCAGGGAGGGGCCGGGGTAGGCCTCGGCTTCCAGGAAGGCCTTGAGGGTCTGCTGCTTGTTGGCGCCCATGGAGACGGTAGCCACGTAGACGTAGCCGTAGGTCATGGCCATGAGGGCCAAATCCTTCTTGGCGGTTTTCTTGCCCGAGGCGGTAAACTTGGCCACGGCGCCGGTGGGGGTCGCCTTGGAGCTCTGGCCCCCGGTGTTGGAGTACACTTCGGTGTCCAACACCAGGATATTCACGTCGCGTCCGGCGGCGAGCACGTGGTCCAGACCGCCGTAACCGATGTCGTAGGCAAAGCCGTCGCCACCGAAGACCCAGAAGCTCTTCTTGGTCAGGAGGTCGCGGCGGTCCCAGATGGGCTGCAGGGTGGCGCAGAGCTTGCCCATGTTGCCCAGCAGGAATTTGATGCGATCGCCCCAGCTCTTGGAGGCTTCGGCATGGTTCATGTTGCGCAGCCAGCCGTCAAAGGCGTCCTTGAGCCCCTGGGGGATGTCCATGCCCAGGGCGGCGCGCATCTGCAGGGCCAGGGTTTCGCGGCCCTGAGTCACGGCCATTTCCATGCCGTAGCCGTATTCAGCGGCGTCTTCAAACAGGGAGTTGCCCCAGGTCGGGCCAAACCCTTCGGTGTTGGTGGTGTAAGGGAAGGACGGTGCGGATGCGCCCCAGATGGAGGTGCAGCCCGTGGCGTTAGCCACGAACATGCGCTCGCCGAACAGCTGGGTGAGCAGCTTGACGTAGGGGGTCTCGCCGCAACCGGAGCAGGCGCCGGAGAACTCCATCATGGACTTGATGAACTGGGAGCCCTTGAGGGATTCGCGCTTGAGCAGGGTTTCCTTGTAAGAGATCTTAGACTCGGCGTAGTTGTAATTGGGCACCTGGGCGGCGGTCTGGGTGTCGATGGGCTTCATCACCAAGGCCTTTTCCTTGGCCGGGCAGATGTCTGCGCAGTTGCCGCAGCCCATGCAGTCCAGGGTGTTCACCTGCATGCGGTACTTCAGCCCCTTGAGTTCCTTGCCGGTGGCGTCCAGGGTGCCGAAGCCCTCGGGCGCGCCTTCCAGCTCGGCGTCCGTGGCCAGCACGGGGCGCAGGGCGCTGTGGGGGCACACGAAGGAGCACTGGTTGCACTGGATGCAGTTTTCCGCCAGCCACTCCGGCACCAGGATGGCCACGCCGCGCTTTTCGTACTGGGACGTGCCCACGGGGAAGCGGCCGTCGGGCTCAAAGGCGGAAACGGGCAGGGTGTCGCCCTTCTGGGCCAGGATGGGCTTCATCACCTTGGTGACGAAATCGGGCTCATCCGTCGCCGGGGCGGGATGGTCCACGGCCTCGGCCCAGGCGGCGGGGTAGGCCACTTCCTGCAGGGCATCCACGGACTTGTCCACGGCGTCCCAGTTCATCTGGACGATCTTGTCGCCCTTCTTGCCGTAAGTCTTCTTGATGGAGGTCTTGAGCAGGTCAATGGCCTGTTCGAAGGGCAGCACGCCGGCCAGTTTGAAGAAGGCCGTCTGCATGATCATGTTGATGCGGCCGCCCAGGCCCACCTCGCCGGCGATCTTCACGGCGTCGATGTTGTAGAACTTGAGCTTCTTGCGGGCGATGGCGCGCTTGATGGAGGCGGGCAGCTCGCGTTCCATGTCTTCCAGGCTCCAGGCGGAGTTCAGCACAAAGGTGCCGCCGGCCTTGATGTCGCCCAGGATGTCATAGATCTTGACGTAGGTGTCCTTGTGGCAGGCCACGTAGTCCGCGCTTTCCACCAGGTAGGTGGACTTGATGGGCGAGGAGCCGAAGCGCAGGTGGGAGACGGTGATGCCGCCGGACTTCTTGGAGTCGTACGCAAAGTAGCCCTGGGCGTACATGTCCGTGTTGTCACCAATAATCTTGATGGCGGTCTTGTTCGCGCCCACGGTGCCGTCGGCGCCCAGGCCCCAGAACTTGCACTGCACGGTGCCCTTGGGGGTGGTGTCGAAGGCCGGGCCCACAGGCAAAGACTTGAAGGTCACGTCGTCCACAATGCCCACGGTGAAGTGCGTCTTGGGCTGGGCGGCGCGCATGTTCTCGTACACGGCGAGCACCATGGAGGGGGTGAACTCCTTGGAGCCCAGGCCGTAGCGGCCGGCCACCACGCGGGGCTGGATGTCCTTTTCCAGGAAGGTGGCGCACACGTCCAGGTACAGAGGGTCGCCGGTGGCCTGGGCCTCGCGGGTGCGGTCCAGCACGGTGACGCAGGCGGCGGTGGCGGGCAGGGCCTTCAGGAATTCATCCTGCAGGAAGGGACGGTACAGCCGAACCTTGATGAGGCCCACGGCCTGGCCTTCGTCGTTGAGGCGATTGACCACTTCTTCAATGGTTTCGCAGCCGGAACCCATGGCCACGATGACGCGGTCGGCTTCCGGATGGCCCACGTAGTCGAAGGGCTTGTAGGAGCGGCCGGTGATGGAGGCCACCTTTTCCATGCACATGGGCACGATGTGCGCCAGGGCCTGATGGAAGGGGTTGGAGGCCTCGGCACCTTGGAAGTAGATGTCCGGGTTCTGGGCGCTGCCGCGCATGTGCGGGTGCTCGGGGTTCATGGCCTTGTCCTTGAAGGCCTTGACCTTGTCCCAGTTCACCAGCTTCTTCATGTCGTCATAGTCGATGACTTCAATCTTCTGGATTTCGTGGGACGTCCGGAACCCATCAAAGAAATGCAGAAAAGGCACGCTGGATTCGATGGCCGCCAGGTGGGCCACCAGGGCCAGGTCCATGACCTCCTGCACCGAGGAGGAGCACAGCATGGCAAAACCGGTCTGGCGGCAGGCCATGACGTCCTGATGGTCGCCAAAGATGGACAGGGCGTGGGACGCCAGGGCGCGGGCGGACACATGGAAGACGCCAGGCAAGAGTTCGCCGGCAATCTTGTACATGTTGGGAATCATCAGGAGCAGACCCTGCGAGGCGGTGAACGTGGTGGTCAACGCCCCGGCCGCCAGGGAGCCATGCACTGCGCCGGCGGCGCCAGCCTCGGACTGCATGGTCCGTACATCCAGCACCTGGCCGAAGATGTTTTTACGGCCGGCCACGGCATATTCATCCGCCAACTCGGCCATGGTGGAAGAAGGGGTGATGGGATAGATGGCGGCCGCCTCGCTCATCGCGTAAGCGACGTGCGTGG
>JAIWOE010000252.1 GCA_020217165.1 Desulfovibrio sp.
CGGAGCAGGCCCTGCAGCAAAGCCAGCGCCGCCTGCTGGAGGCCCAGCGCATCGCCCACATGGGCCACTTCGAGCACCATCTGGACACGGGCATCGGCAGCTGGTCCGAAGAAATCCTGCGCATCTTCGACCTGCCAGCCGGCCAGCCGGCCCCGGACTTCGAGGCCTTTCTTGCCGGGATGGTGGATCAGGACGACCGCGCCGCGCTGACAGAGGCCCTGCACGCCCTCAAGACCTGTGATGCCCAGACCCTCCGGGAGCTCGGCCCTCCCCAGATCGACCGCGACCTGCACATCCGCACCGGCAGCGGAGAGATGCGCAGCGTGCGCTTCACCGCCCGGCTGGAGGCGGATGCCCAGGGCCGGGCAGCCCTGCTGCGCGGGGTGCTGCAGGATGTGAGCGACCGGGCCCGCATCATGGAGGAGCTCGTCAGGGTCACCCGGGCGGCGGAGGCGGCCAATCGCGTCAAAAGCGAATTCCTGGCCAACATGAGCCACGAAATCCGCACCCCCCTGCACGGGGTCATGGGCATGCTGCAGGTGCTGCTGCAGAGCGAGCTGACCCCGGAACAGCGCGAGCATGCCGACATCGCCTTCAGCGCCAGCATGCGGCTGACGAATCTGCTCTCGGATATCCTGGATATTTCCGCCGTGGAATCCGGCAAATTGCGATTGCGGCCGGCGCCGTTCAGCCTGGGTGAGGTGCTGGAATCCGTGGAGCGGCTTTTTGCCGTGTTCGCCCGGGAGCGCAAACTGACCCTGCGCATTGCCCCCGATCCCACCCTGCCAGCCATGCTGGATGGCGATGCCCAGCGGCTGCGCCAGATCCTGTTCAATCTGGTGGGCAATGCCCTGAAGTTTACCGAGGCCGGCCTGGTCACCCTGGAGGCCCATGCCCTGCAAGGCAGCCACCTGCTTCGTCCGCACCTGTTGTTCGTGGTGTCTGATACGGGCCTCGGCATTCCTGAAGAAATCATCCCCACCCTGTTTGAGCCGTTTTCCCAGGGCGCGCTGCACCAGCCCGGCATGGTGCGGACGGCCCAGGGGGTGGGTCTGGGACTCCCCATCGTCCAGCAGCTGGTGACCCTCATGGGTGGCAGCCTGTGCTTGGCGAGCGAGCCCGGCAAGGGCAGCACGTTTTATGTCTCCCTGCCCCTGGGCCCGGCTGGCGAGCCAAGTGGTGAGCCGGGTGGTGCGCCTGGATCCCCCTTGCCGGGCACTGCGGCACACCCCGCCAGCACACACCAGCCCCTGCCGGCCGCCAGACGTATCCTGGTGGTGGAAGACGAAAAGGTGAACCGCCTCACCGTGCGC
Organism: Desulfovibrio sp.; assembly: GCA_020217165.1. Lineage (GTDB taxonomy): Bacteria > Desulfobacterota > Desulfovibrionia > Desulfovibrionales > Desulfovibrionaceae > Megalodesulfovibrio. The sequence goes on from JAIWOE010000252.1 coordinate 1,314, forward strand.
CGCCTGCTGGAACACCACGGCCTGGAGGTGCAGGAGGTGGAAGACGGCCGCGCGGCCCTGGAGGCCCTGCGCCGGGAGCCCTTTGATCTGGTGCTCATGGACATCCAGATGCCAGGCATGGACGGCCTGGCCGTGACCCGGGCCATCCGGCAGGGCGAGGCTGGTCCGGCATCGGCAGCCATCCCCATCGTGGCCCTCACGGCCTATGCCATGGCCGGAGACCGGGAACGCTTTCTGGCGGCCGGCATGGACGACTACCTTGCCAAACCATTTGAATTCAAGGATATTGCCGAAGTCTTGCAACGGTTTCTGCCGTCACACCCCATGCCTCCCGAGCATGATTCGCCGGCGTGATCACAAACTTTTTCCCTTCCCCACTGCTCCCCTGACAAACACCACGGGGGAAGCCGCAGCTGGCCTCCCCCGTGGTTTCCTTGGTGTGGCAAGGGATAGTTACACGCCCTTGCCGCAGCACTTTTTGTATTTCTGCCCGCTGCCACAGGGGCAGGGATCATTACGGCCCACCTTGGGCGCCGTGCGGCGGGCAGGCTTTTTCTTCTGTTGTTTGGTTTCGGTGCCGCCGGAGTAGTTCAGGCTGGCGGAATCGTCCTTGTGTTTGAGTTCGGCCTCGGTGACACGCTGGAAGCGCAGACGGGTCAGGGCGCGCAGGGCGTTTTCCTTGATGACGTGAATCATCTCCTGGAAGATCTCAAAGCCCTCGCGCTTATACTCCTGCTTGGGATCCTTCTGCCCGTAGCCGCGCAGGCCAATGCCATCGCGCAGGTGGTCCATGTTGGAAAGATGTTCCTTCCAGTTGCGGTCCAGGGACTCCAGCAGGAAGAAGCGCAGGATCTCCTGGTATTGCTCGGGAGTTTCCTGCCTGAGGTTGCCAAGGATTTCCTGCACATATTCCATGACCTCCTCCCGGCTGGGGAGGTCCTCGGAAATATCCGCCACGCGGGAGATGGCAAAGGACTCCTCCAACCGGGCGCGCACGGCGTCCTCGGTTTCCTTGTCACCCTTGGCCTGTTCCAGGGTGCCGAAGATGTCCTCCAGCATGTCGCCCACAAAGTCGTGGACCATGGGTTCCAAATCCTGGGACTCCATGATCTCGCGGCGCAGGGAGTAGATGACCTCGCGCTGCTGGTTCATGACGTTGTCAAAATCCAGCAACTGCTTGCGGATGTCGAAGTTGTGGGCTTCCACGCGCTTCTGGGCGTTTTCGATGGCCTTGGAGACCATGCGGTTCTCAATGGCCTCGCCCTCCTCCATGCCCAGGCGTTCCATGAGCCCCTTGATGCGGTCGGACCCGAAGAGACGCATGAGGTCGTCATCCAGGGCCAGGTAGAAGCGGGAGGAGCCGGGGTCGCCCTGGCGGCCGGAGCGACCGCGCAGCTGGTTGTCAATGCGCCGGCTTTCATGGCGCTCCGTGCCCAGGATGTGCAGCCCGCCCAGCTCGGCCACGCCGGGCCCCAGCTTGATGTCCGTGCCACGGCCAGCCATGTTGGTGGCGATGGTCACCTTGCCCTTTTCCCCGGCATGGGCCACGATTTCCGCCTCGCGCTCGTGCTGCTTGGCGTTGAGCACCTCGTGGGGCACCCGGGCCCGGCTGAGCATCTGGGAGAGCATTTCACTCTTTTCGATGGAAATGGTGCCCACCAGCACGGGCTGGCCTTTTTTATGCAATTCAGTGATATCATGGACGATGGCGTTAAACTTCTCCCCCTGGCTCTTGTAGATGGCGTCGGCATAATCCTGCCGCACCATGGGCCGGTGGGTGGGCACGGCCACCACGTCCAGGTCGTAAATCTGCTTGAATTCCACCGCTTCCGTGTCAGCCGTACCGGTCATGCCAGCCAACTTCTTGTACATGCGGAAGTAGTTCTGGAAGGTGATGGACGCCAGGGTCTGGTTCTCGGCCTCCACCTTTACGCCTTCCTTGGCCTCCAGGGACTGGTGCAGGCCGTCAGAGTACCGCCGGCCGGGCATGAGGCGGCCGGTGAATTCATCCACGATGATGACCTGCCCGTCCTTGACGATGTAATCCACATCGCGCTGGAACAGATGGTGCGCCTTGAGGCCCTGCAACACATGGTGCTGGAAGGTGATGTTAGCGGGGTCGTACAGGTTGTCCAGCTGCAGCAGGCCTTCAATGCGGGCCACGCCTTCTTCCGTGAGGCCCACGGTGCGGGCCTTTTCATCCACGGTGAAGTGCGCATCGCGCTTGAGGGCCGGGATGAGGGCGCTCACACGGGCGTACAGGGCCGTGGACTGCTCCGCCGGACCGGAAATGATGAGGGGGGTGCGTGCTTCATCGATGAGGATGGAGTCCACTTCGTCCACGATGGCGTAATGCAGGCTGCGCTGGACCAGTTGTTCCTTGTAGAACTTCATGTTGTCGCGCAGGTAATCGAAGCCGAACTCGTTGTTGGTGCCGTAGGTCACATCGGCACCGTAGTTTTCCTGTCGTTCCTGGTCCGTAAGGCCGTGGACGATGATGCCCACCCGCAGTCCCAGAAAATTGTACAACCGGCCCATCCACTCGGCGTCACGCCGCGCCAGGTAGTCGTTCACCGTCACCACGTGGACGCCCTTGCCCTCCAGGGCATTGAGCACCACGGGCAGGGTGGCCACCAGGGTCTTGCCTTCCCCGGTCTTCATTTCGGCGATGGCACCCCGGTGCAGCACCATGCCGCCGACGAGCTGCACGTCGAAGTGTCGCATGTCCAGGACGCGCCGGCCAGCCTCGCGCACCAGGGCAAAGACGTCGGGCAACAGCTCGTTCAGGGAGCGACCGTTGGCCACTTCTTCCTTCCAGCCGACGATGCTGGCGCGCAACTCGTCATCGGACAGGGCCTGCATGGCAGGTTCCTTGTCGTTGATGCGGGCCACAAGGGGGCGTAGGCTCTTGAGATAGCGATCGTTTTTAGAACCGAAGATCTTGGCGACAAGGCTGCCGAACATGGAATCTCCTTCAAGGGGGGGGCGCGCGCGGACTGGGTGGACGGGCGCGACAAGACTGCTTCGCGGCAAGGCGTGTTGCTCTTCGCAATCACGTCCTGTATCGCGGCTGCAGGAGAAAGGCAAATGCTTCACACCAGGGGCGATACCTGATGGGCGGCCGCCCCTAGCGCAACAACCCCAACGCCCCGATGATGATGAGGTAAATCGCCACCACAAAATTTAGTATTTTCGGATGGATGAGGATAACAATACCAGCAATGAGCGCCAGCAGGGGCTGCAGGTCCAGTTGCATGTGTCAACACCTCCGCAAAGTAAGGTTAATGCGCCCTCGGTTCATGCAGGCAGCCCCCACTGCCTAGTGTTACGTCTTCAAA
>JAIWOE010000253.1 GCA_020217165.1 Desulfovibrio sp.
CGCTTCCTGCGGGAGGCGCGCATCATGGCTGGCATCCGCCATCCCCACGTCAGCCAGGTCTGGGACTACGGCGAAGACGCCGGGCGGCCGTTTTTCGTCATGGAATATGCCTGCGACAGCCTGGGCAGCCTCATGGGCGAGTCCTACCGCATGGAAGCCCCCTCCCGCCAGCTGCCGCCGGTCATGGCCATGGACTACGCCATCCAGACCCTGTCCGGCCTGGCCCGGCTGCACCATGCGGGCATCATCCATCGTGATATCAAGCCCTTCAATCTGTTGTTGACGGAAGAGAACCGCATCAAGATCATTGATTTCGGCCTCTCCAAACTGCGGGGGGAAACCGCCCGCGCCGATCCGGACACGGTGAAGATCGGCACGCCGTACTATGCCGCGCCGGAGCAGGCCGAAAACCCCGAGGCCGCCGGCCCCGCGGCGGATTGTTACGCCGTGGGGGTGCTCCTGTGGCGCATGCTCGTGGGCATGCTGCCCCCTGATGAGATGGAGGGTGACGAAGCCAAGGCCGCCTGCCTGCGGCGGGATGCCTTCCTGGCCCGCTGGAAAGACCTGGACCCCGCCCTGGCGCAACAGGCCCGGGAGTTCTTTGCCGTGGCCCTGCACCGCGATCCCCAGGGCCGTCACGCCACGGCCATGGCCATGGCGGCGGACATTGAGGCCCTGCGGGAGCGGTTTCAGCACGCCCTGGACGCCGCCTGCCGCCTGCCCGAGGAGGATCAGGCCGTCCTTGGCCTGGGGGGCCTGGGGGGCCTGGGGGGCCTGCGAGACCTGGCGCAAGGTGCGGCGTCCTCCACTGCGGTGGCGCTGCGATCCTCCCCCCTGAAAACCGGCCCCCTGCGCGACCTGGAGCAACTGGAACTGGATTGCCTGGGCCGACCCCTGGTGCCCCGCCGGCCGGAGTTCATCTGCGATGCCCGGGGCGATACCGTGCTGGACCCCATCCACGGCCTGCGCTGGCAGCGCGCCGGCACGCCCTATCCCGGCACCTGGCAGGAGGCCCATGCCTACGTGGCCCAGCTCAACAACACCTGTTTTGCCGGCCACGACGACTGGCGTCTGCCCACGGTGGCCGAGCTGGCCAGTTGCATCGATCCGGACAAGGAGCCCGGCGTTTCCTGCGCGGACACCTGCTTTGATCCCCACCAGACCACCTGCTGGAGCGCGGATCGCCGCAGCTTCGTGTCGGCCTGGCGGCTGCATGCGGCCATGGGCTTCGTGCAGTGGGTGGACATGCACTGCCAGACCCACACCCGGGCCGTGCGCACGGAATCCCCGCCCCATGCGGGCAAGGAGAAGACATGAGCCATTGCACCCGATGCGGGGCCTGCTGCCGGGATGGCGGCCCGGCGCTGCATCATCAGGATCTGGGCCTGCTGACCGTGGATCCCGGCGGCGTGCGGCCGTTTTTGGACATCACGGACCTGGTGACCCTGCGCGTCGGGGAGCCGGTGCGGGATCAGCCTGCCGCCGTCGCCGCGGCCCTGGGCACGGAGATGGTGAAGATCCGCGGCCGTACACCCCAGGACTGGACCTGCGTGTTCTATGATCCCGAACCCAGCGCCTGCACCCGCCACCCCTGGCGGCCCTGGGAGTGCCGGCAGCAGGACTGCCGCAATCCCGAACCCCTGCGGCAGGCTTATCTGGAAGGCCGCGTCACGCGGTTCCACATCATGCCCCCCGGCGGCCGCCTGGCCAGCCTGGCGGCCATGCACGAATCCCAGTGCAGCGTGCCCGAGATGGCCAGGCTGGCCCTGGCCTTCCGGCGCGGGGATGCCGCGGCCGAAGCCCGGCTGCTGCGCATGCTGGCCCTGGATCGCAGCGCCAGGGACATGCTGGCTGAGGCTGGCGGTGGCGCGGCCGAGGTTTTTGTGCTGGGCCGGCCCCTGGTCGGGATGCTGGAGGTGTTCGGCCTGTCGGTGACCGGCGGCGAACATGGCCCCCAGCTGGTCAAGAGCGGCGTGTGGCGGTATCCGGAATCTGCAACGACGGAGCAGGCGGCATGAACACGCGGGGCGTGGTGGTCATCACCGGGGCGGCCGGCTTTCTGGGCAGTGTGCTTTGCCGGCGGCTCAACGAGCAGGGAGAGGAGCGGCTGCTGCTGGTGGACGAGCTGGGCACGGGGGAGAAGTGGCGCAATCTGGTGAAGTGCCATTATCTGGATTTTCTGCCCAAAACCGAATTCCTTCGCCGGGTGACGGCCGGCGGGCTGGATCTGCCCGTGCGCGCTGTGGTCCACCTGGGGGCGCGATCCGCCACCACCGAGGCCGATGCCGGGTTCCTGTACGAAAACAACGTCCGCTATACCATGACCCTGTGCCGCTGGGCCCTGGAGCGCGGGGCGCGCGTGCTTGTTGCCTCCAGCGCCGCCACCTATGGCAACGGCGAGCACGGCTTTGACGATGCCCCCGCCCTCCTGCCCCAGCTGCGGCCACGCAATGCCTATGCCTGGAGCAAGCACCGCGTGGATCAATGGCTGGCCATGCAGGGCCTGCTGGATCGGGTGGCCTCTCTCAAATTCTTCAATGTGTTCGGGCCAAACGAGTACCACAAGGGCCCCATGCGCAGCGTGGCCCTGCAGGCCTTCGAGCAGGTGCGCGCCGGCGGCCGGGTGCGCCTGTTTGCCTCTCACCGGGATGACTATGCCGACGGCGGCCAGCTACGGGATTTTGTCTCGGTCAAGGACTGCGCCGCGGTCATGGCCTGGTTGCTGGAACACCCCGAGGCCAACGGCCTCTTCAACGTGGGCACGGGCCAGGCCCGCAGCTTCAGGGAACTGGCCGAGGCGGTGTTCCAGGCCATGGACCTGCCGCCGGCCATCGACTACATCCCCATGCCCGAATCCCTGCGTGCAGGGTATCAGTATTATACCCAGGCCCGGATGGATCGCCTGCGCCTAGCCGGCTACCACGCCCCGTTCCTGACCCTGGAGGAGGCCGTAGCCGATTATATCCGCGGGCACCTGCTCACCGACGACTGGTATTACTGATCCGCTCACCCCTAGGGGTTGCCTAGCCCCGAGTTCATGTTAGCAGCGGCGCTTGAAGGCCCGCTCCAGATCCTCACCGGTCCAGTGGAGCAGGGCCGGCCGGCCATGGGGGCAGTATTGATGGTTCGGGGTGGCCTGCCAGGCCTCCAGGAGGGCCTGGGCCTCGTCGGGGGCCAGGGGCTGGCCGGCGGTGAGGGCCGTTTTGCAGGCCATGAGGGCGCACAGGGTGTGGAGGGGATCGTCAGGATCCAGGGCGCCGCTGGCCACGTCGCGCAACAGGCCGTGGGCCTGGGGTGGCGCCAGCATGGCCGGCACGGCCGTGCAGCGGAGGCGGTTTTCCGTCAAGGCCAGGGCAAAGCCCAGCCGGGTCAGGTGGGGCGCCGCGGTTTCCAGGGTCGCGGCCTCGGCCGGGTGCAGGGGCAGTTCCAGGGGCGCGGCCAGGAGCTGGGCCGGCTCCCGGGCCATGCCATGACGCAGGCGGTGGTAGAGGACACGTTCGTGGGCGGCGTGCTGGTCCACCACGGCCAGGGACCCGTCGGCCAGGGCCAGCAGCAGGTAGGTGGAGGCGATCTGCCCCAGGTAGTGCCAGGGGGCGGGGGGGCTGGCAGGGGAAGGTGCTTCGGCCCGGGATGACTCGGGCGGCGGTGGCTCGCTCCTGGGCGTTCTGTCAGGGAGCGGCTCGGCGGATGCCGGGAACGACGGCGTGGCCTGCCCGGGAGGGGACGGCGCCCAGGCCGTGCGCGGCCGGGGGGCGGCATACGCGGCTGCCGGCTCAGCCACATGGCCGACAGGGGACCGCAGGGGCAGGGAAGTGGACGTGGGCCACTCCAGGGAGACCGACGCCACGTGCGGCGCCGGCGCGCTGGGGCCCTTGCCCGGCTGCGCCGCCAGATGGGGCATGTCCGCCTCCAGACCGGCCAGCACGCCACGGCGCACCAGGGAGAAGACGCGGTCCTCATCCCGGAAGCGGACCTCGGTTTTGGCCGGGTGAACGTTCATGTCCACGGCCTCGGGGGGCAGGTCCAGGAATAGGATGAGCTGGGGGTGTTCCCGGGCCAGCAGGCGGAGCTTGTAGGCCTCGCGCACGGCGGCCTGCAGGGTGCGGTCCTGCACGGGCCGCTGGTTGACGTAGAACAGCAGCCGGTCGCCCCGGGCCTGGGCCTGGGCCGGGCTGCCGGCCAGGCCGTGCACGCGGCCGTCCTCCCTGGTCAGCTGGAAGGGGATGAGCCCCTGCAGCAGTTGCGGGGGCCAGATGGCGGCCAGGCGGTCCCGCAGGGTCTGGCGGGCCGGAAAGCGGTAGACCTCACGCCCTTCCACGGTCAGGGAAAAGGCAACATCCAGGTGGGCCAGGGCCAGGCGGGCGAAGAGCTCCTGGCAGCGCCTGGCCTCGGTGGCCTGGGTTTTGAGAAACTTCAGGCGGGCCGGGACGTTGGCAAAGAGATCCCGCACCGCCACCTCCGTGCCTGGCTGGGGTGGGGTCTGGCCGCGGGCCTGCAACCGGCCGTGGAGCACCTCCACGAAGGCGCCCTCTCCCTGGCCGCGGAGGGTGGAGGTGAGGGTCAGGCGCGCCACGGAGGCCACGCTGGGCAGGGCCTCGCCCCGGAAGCCGAAACTGCCCAGGGAGAAAAGCTCCTCCAGCCGGGCAAT
>JAIWOE010000254.1 GCA_020217165.1 Desulfovibrio sp.
TGGATACGCTGACCCGGCTGGACCACCTGAAAGACACCGGCGTGCTGTTCAGCAGCTGGGCTGCAACGGCCCGGTCGTTTTTGCTGCGCGAGGCTGGTGATCATGCTGCAGCTGCCCGCGCCCTGATACCGGCCTGGCGGGCCATGCCCTGGCATGTGAACCTGGCCTGCACCCTGCACGACCTGTTGCACCTGCCCCGGACCCACGGCGCCACGGCGCACACCCTGACCATGTCCCGCCGCACGGTGGTGTGTCTGTACACCTGGAACAAGGCCCGTCCCCTGGCCCAGGCCCTGGACGCCCTGGCCCGCAGCGACCTTGGCGAGGCCCGCGTACTCCTGTTGGACAACGGCTCCGCAGACGCCACCCCCGTGGTGCTGGAAGAGTACGCCCGTCGCGCCCCGCATCCCGTGGACATCCTGACCCTCCCCGTGAACATCGGCGCGCCCGCGGCCCGCAACTGGCTCCTGGCCCAGCCAGCCGCGGCGGCGGCGCAGTGGGTGGCCTTTCTGGATGATGACGCCATCGTCCCCCGGCACTGGCTGTGGGCCCTGCTGGAGACGGCCGCGAGACATCCCCGGGCGGGCGCCGTGGGCTGTCAGATCGTCGGCCCCCATCCGCCCTACCCCCTCCAGGCTGCAGACTTTCACCTGCTCCCGCCCACCCTGTGCCCGTCGGGATTCCAGGACCTGCGCGAACGCATCCACATCCTTGATAATGGCCTGGGTGAACCGGCCCTGGGGTGCTATGACCATGAACGCCCGGCCGCCACAGTGACAGGGTGCTGTCACCTGCTGGCCCGGCCGGCCCTGGAGGCCGCCGGCGGCTTTGCCCTGGCCTGTTCCCCCAGTCAGTTCGACGATGCCGCCCGGGACCTGCACTCCGCCCTGGCAGGTTTCCCCGCCATATGTGCCGGGCACTTGCGGGTGCGCCACCTGCAGCACTCCAGCCTGTCCCAGGCCGGGACTCCATTTCAAAAAGCCAGAATCCGCGCCAACAAGGCGGCCATGGAACTCATGTTTTCCGATGCCGATGCAGGCCGTCTGGCCGCCATGGACTCCATGCGCACCTTGGAGGATCTGGCAGCGAAGCTGAATCGGCTGGAGAATCTCGTCTGAGCAGTCCCACCAGCAACATGCTTCAAGAGTTCAACAACGCCGACGTTGCGCTATTTCCCGCTCCACTCACGGACCAGGCGCTCCAGGGCCTCGGGGTCCAGGCTGCTGGCATCGTACATGCCCTTGTCCATGCGCTGCCGCCAGGCTTCGTACAGCAGAATCGCCGCCGCCACGGAAACGTTCAGGCTCTGCACCATGCCCATCATGGGGATGTAGATCTGATCCGGCGCCAGGGCCTGCAATTCCGGGTCTACGCCGCGATGCTCGTTGCCCATGATGATGGCCGTGGGACGAGTGAAGTCATACGCCGTCAATGGCCTTGCCTTTTCCGAGCAGGCCGTGCACAACACTTGCATCCCCCGGTCGCGAAATGTCCCTACCATGGCAGCGGCATCGGAATGGCGTTCCGTTTCCACCCATTTGCGGGCCGAGGCGGATGTCTTGCGCCCCAGCACGGGGAAGGCTGTATCCGTATAATACAGATGCACCTTGCTCACGCCAAAGGCATCGCAGCTGCGATACACGGCGGAGACATTGTGTGGATCATGGATGTTGGCCAACACCAGGGTCAGGTCGTGCTGTCTGGCCGTGGCCACCCGCCGCACCTTGGCGGCACGCTCCGGAGTAATGCATTCTGGGAATCGATGTTTTGCTGTCATGACGAGGGTGTGGTACGCAATAGTTGCCCACTGCGCAAGTCGTTGCTTGCGCAGCGTCCCTGCAACCTGCCGTGAGGAACGCATGGAAAAACACCTGTTGCTGACCGTCTCCGCAGACCGTGAAGCATCCTCCAACCTGCGATTTATCCGCCATTTTTTCGATGCCTTGTGCGATCTGCGCATCACCTTGTTCTACGTGGCCTCCCGCCCCATGGACCAGGAGTATCATTTTGTGCCCAGCATCCTGGAACGGGGCCGACCATTGGAGGTGCCCCTGGAAGAAATCAAGTCCACCGAAGCGCGAGAGGCCCTGCGCCGCGCCCGGGACTGGCTGGTAGCCGAAGGCTGCGGCGCCCGCAACATCGAAACCAAGGCCGTGTATTCCCGCTTCGGCACCGTGCTCGACATCATCCAGGAGGGCCACGCCGGCAAATACGACGCCGTGGTGCTGGGCAAACGATGCGTCTCCTGGTTTGAGGAACTGCTCAATGATTCGGTGACCCATCGAATCTTGTGGGAACGCATCGACTTTCCCGTATGGATCTGCCGCCGTCCTGACACGGGCTTTACTCGGGATGTCTTGCTGTGTGTGGACGGGTCGGATGCCTCCTTGCGCATGGCGGACCACCTCGGTTTCATGCTCGGGTCGGCCCCGCGGCACCGCGTCCAGCTGCTGCATGTGCTTACCCAGGACGAAGACCGCAGCGCCGCCATGTTCCAAAGCGCACGGGAGGCACTAATTGAGAACGGCGTCAACGCCTCGCAGATCCATGAAAAAGTGGTTGCATCCAGCACCCCCGCCCAGGCGATTCTGCAGGAAGCGCGGCAAGGCCGGTATGCTGTGGTGGCCCTGGGCCGCCGCAGCCGGGAAAGCCTGGAGCGGGAGGGCTCGCGCCTCAACAAGTCTGTCACGCAAAATTTATTGAATTTGATTGAGGATTTTGCCCTTTGGGTCAGCAAGTAACCTGGCTGCGCCCGTCCTGATTCTCCAATCAACCGAATTGTTTCAGATTCTGCTTGTCAGGCCCCGGAATCTTGGTGTACTAATTTTCCAGCCATTCAGGCAGGCCAAGGAAACCTTCTGCTACCATAACGCGCCGCAATGCGGCGTTGAACACCAGGACTCGCGCTGCTGCGGTACACTTTTTTGCGCGCTCCGTCCTGGCTTACGCTCACGGGGCAGACGCAGTGACAGAACATGCATCCCACTCCGGGAATTCGCCAGAAACAAGCTCCGCAACGCAGCCCATGCGCGTAGCCTTTGCCCAGGGCGTTTCCATGACCACCTTGGGTGCCCAGGGTACGCAAGGTGCCCAAACCGCGTTTGAACGCATGGACGAGCACCACCGAGGCGCCAATGGCAGCACTGCCGGGAGCCTGACGGGATTTGTGCTCACTTTCCTGATCATGATGGCCACGTGGTGCATTTTTTCAGGATTTTTTGATGCCTTCCACCTTTCCCTAGGAGTCATTTCAAGCCTCATCGTCGCCTGGACATCCCACGATCTGCTGTTCTCCACCCCCACTTCTGTCCGACTGAGCCAGACGTGGCGTACGTGGATGGGATTTCCCGGCTATTTTCTGTACCTGATCGTCGAAATCTGGAAGGCCAACATTTACGTCTTGAAGCTCTGCTTTGCCAAAAATGTGGAAAACTCCATTGATCCACACCTCATCACTTTCAAGACAACCCTCAAAAGTCGGCTGGCAATGGTCACCCTGGCCAACTCCATTACCCTGACGCCGGGCACCATCACCGTGGAAGTGAATTACGACGGCGTCTTCACCGTGCATGCTTTGGACGCCAATGTTGCGGAAGGATTGCTGAAGACAGAAACCAACGAAATGCAGACGCGCATCGCCAAGCTTTTTGGAGAGGCCTGATCCATGGACCAGTTTTTCCTGTACTCCGGCGTATTTCTTGCGCTGCTGATGATTGCCTCCATGTACCGGGGCATTGCCGGTCCCACAGTACTGGATCGCGTCCTGTCCGTGAACGCCATTGGCTCCAAGACCACGGTGCTTCTGATTCTCATCGGCTTTTTATATGGCCGCGTGGAGATGTTTGTGGACATCTCCCTGGCATACGCCATGCTGAACTTCATTGCTGTCATTGCGGCCTCCAAGTACTTCCACAAGCGGCGGGGGCAGAACCGAGAAGTGTGTTACTACACACCCCCCAAAAAGTAGCAGACCCCTGCGAGTTGCTGCAACACGAGCTGCATTATGGAACAAATCATCACCATCGTCTGCATAGCCTTGAACGTGCTTGGCCTGGTGTTTTATACTGGTGGCACCGTTGGCATCATTCGTTTTCCTGATTTTTATGCGCGCCTGCACGCCGCTGGCAAGCTGGACAGTCTTGGCGCCTTAATGATGCTGGCTGGCTGCGCCATCTATGAGCTGCAGCATTTTAACCTGGCGACGGCGCTTACGGCGTTGAAACTGATGCTCATCATCGTGTTCGTCTTCCTTGCCAGCCCCACAGCCACGCATGCCATTGTCGATGCTGGCTTGGCCAGCCGATACGACTTTTGGTCCAAGCGCAAGGTTACGTCTGCGCCTGCCGATGACCTGACGCAGGAGGAGCACTGATGTTCTGGCAGATTGACAACCTGGTGCTCACCCTGGTGATCATCTGTGCCATTGCGTCCTTATCCATCAAGGACAACCTGTCCGCAGCCCTGTTTTTTGGTGCGTACAGCTTTATGATGTGCTTGTTGTGGGCCATCATGGGCGCGGTGGATGTGGCGTTTACCGAGGCCACCGTCGGGGCTGGCGTAGCCACCGGGTTGTTCATTGCAGCCAGTTTCCGCACCTCCAGGAGGACGACAGATTGAAAGCGCTTGCCTGGATCAGCTGCGTCCTG
>JAIWOE010000255.1 GCA_020217165.1 Desulfovibrio sp.
GTGGAATGCGGGTGATGGCGGTGTATTCCAGGACTTCGCGCACCGAGGTAATGGCGAGGGCAAAGAGCTCGTCTTCCAGCACAAAGGTCAGGTATTGCCGCGTGTCGAGGCTGGTATCCGCTGCCATGCATGTTCTCCCGGAGATGGGCTGCGCGGGGCAGCCAGTTGTTCCGAAGTATAGAAGGAAACGCAGGCCGCCGCAAGGCCGGTGTCGGGCGTTATGGTCGTCGGGGCTTTACAGGGCCGGGGGCGGGTCGTATCTGGTCTGTGCAGGGGCAGGAGCTTGCCCGGCAAAACAGGCGGAACAGGATGAAGGCATGGTGCTGACGGCGCTCATCGTGGACGACGAACGTCCGGCCAGGGACGAGCTGGCCTACCTGCTCTCGGCCCATGCCCATGTGGTCACCCTGGAGGCAGCCTCTGCCGTGGAGGCCCTGGCACGCATCGAAAGCCACCAGCCGGATGTGGTGTTCCAGGACATCATGATGCCCGGCGAGGACGGTTTCCATGTACTTGCCGCGGCGGCTACCCTGCCGCGACCGCCCCTGTTCGTGTTTGTCACGGCCTTTGATCAGCATGCCATCCGCGCCTTTGAACACAACGCCGTGGATTATCTCCTCAAGCCTGTGGCGCCGGAGCGCTTGGCCCGCTGTCTGGACCGGGTGCGCCAGCGCCTGGGGCATCACGCCGACGCCGCCGCCGGGCAGGCCGATGCCCCGACCATGCACCGCCTGCTGCACATGCTGCGCCAGCGCATGGGCGACGCCCGACCCCTGGAGCGTCTGGCCGTGCTGCAGGGTGGCCGCATCGCCCTCATCCCAACGCGCGAGGTCAGCTATATCGAGGCCGAGGAGCGCCGTCTGGTGGCCATGACCGATGCCGGCAAGCTGCCCTGTCACGGGCCACAGACCCTGTGCAAGCTGGAAGAACGCCTGGAAGGGCTGCCCTTTTTCCGGGCCAGCCGGGCCGTGCTGGTGAATTTGGAGCGCATTGCCGAGTTCGCCCCCTGGTTCAATGGAAAGTACCAGCTGGTGATGCACGACACGGAACGCAGCGAAATCACCGTCAGCCGCAACCGGGTGCGGGAATTCAAACTGCGCCTGGGCGTGTGAGGATCGCATGCTGGAGTTGCCCCCGCACATTCCGGAACTTTTCGTCACCCTGTCCCAGCGCTTCGGGCTCCTGCTGGCCGGCGGCCTGGCCGTGGTGATGCTCGCCCCCCTGGACAAGATCCACCTGCGCCTGCAGCGGCAATGGGACGGCGGACGCCGCAGCCTGCTCGGAGGCTGGACCCGGTCCAGCCTGGCCTCCACGGTGCTGCTGGCAATCCTGTTCGGCATGTTCAGCATCCTGGGCACCTACAGCGGCAATCTGGTGTTCCAGTCCTTTGCCAACCTGCGAGCCATGGGCGCCATTGCGGCCGGGCTGTTCGGGGGACCCGTGGTGGGCGGACTGGCCGGGCTCATCGCCGGCGGGCATCGCTACCTCATCGACGTGGGCGGGTTCAGCGCCTTCCCCTGCGGTCTGGCCACCCTCCTGGAGGGGCTGGGGGCCGGGCTCTTCGCCATGCGCTATCCCAGCCTGCGCATGGACTGGCGTGCGGCCCTGGGCCTGTGCATGCTGGGGGAGACCATGCACATGGGGCTGGTGCTGGCCCTGGCGCGGCCCTTTGCCGATGCCCTGGACCTGGTGCGGGTGATCGGGTTTCCCATGATTCTCATCAACTCCGCCGGCGCCGCCCTGCTCATCCAGGCCCTTCGCCTGCAGATGCACTGGCGCGACGTGCGGGAATCCGCCCAGGCGCGCACCCTGTTGTCCATCGCCAACCAGACCGTGGGCCACCTGCGCGGAGGCCTGACGGCAGAATCCGCCGCCGCCACCGCAGCCATCATCAGGGAAGAGACCGGTGCTGCGGCCGTGGCCGTGACCGACCTGGATACGGTGCTGGCGCACCTGGGGGAAGGGGCGGACCATCACCTGGCCGGCGAACCCGTGCGCACCGACGCCACCCGCCAGGCCATCCGCCACGGCACCCCACTGTTCCTGACCCAGCAGGAGGACATCGGCTGCCGGCACCCCGATTGCCCCTTGCACAGCGCCATCATTGTGCCCCTGTTCAAGGGGGAGCGCATCCTGGGCTGTCTCAAGCTTTACGGGGCGCGGGAGCAACCCCTGAACAAGACGCTGTTCGAGGTGGCCAAGGGGCTGGCCAATCTGTTTTCCACCCAGATCGAGCTGGAAGACATCGGGGTGAAGAACCAGCTGCTGGCCCATGCGGAGATCCGTCGGCTGCAGGCACAGATCAACCCGCATTTCCTGTTCAATTCCCTGAATACCGTGGCCTCTTTCTGTCGCACGGATCCGGGCCAGGCACGGGAGCTGATTCTGGATTTGTCCAATTACATGCGCCGCAACCTGGATTCCAGCCGTGGCCTCATCCCCCTGCGGGAGGAACTGGAGCAGGTGCGCTGCTACCTGATGATTGAGCAGGCCCGCTTTGGAGAACGCATCCACACGGAATTCCATGTGGATCCAGGACTCGAAAACTGGCCCGTGCCCCCCCTGCTCATCCAGCCCCTGGTGGAGAACGGCGTGCGCCACGGCATTCTGCGTCGCACCGAGGGCGGATCCATCCGGTTGGTGGCCCGGCAGGACGGCGACGATCACCTGGCCGTGCAGGTGGAGGACGACGGCACGGGCATGACCCCGGAAATACAGCGTTCCATCCTCACGGCCGACGGCCCCGAGTCCCTGAGCGAGGGCCTGGGCGCGCGCAACTGCAACCAGCGGCTGGTGCAGCTTTTCGGCCCGTCCTATGCCATGCGCATCCACAGCGCGCCAGGGCAAGGCACGCGCATCCATTTTCGCATTCCGCGGCTGGCCGCAGCGTAACGGGGGGCATTGTTCCACCCTGGCTGGCCCCGCACACCACCCGTCTGTCATCTGCTTCAAGGAGGAATATCCCATGCGTACCAGGCTTGGCGGCGTCAACGCCCTGTATCCCACCCCCACGGTGCTGGTGGGGGCCATGGTCAATGGCAGGCCGAACTTCAACACCATCGCCCACATCGGCATCCTGAACTACGGCCCCGGTGCGGACGGGTCGCGGGAACTCATCTCCGTGGCCATGGCCCGGCGGCATCACACGCCCCAGGGCATCCGCGAGCACGGGCAGTTCAGCGTCAACGTGCCTTCCGAGGATCTGATCCGGGAGACTGACTTCTGCGGCGTGGTGTCCGGCGCCAAGGAGGACAAATCCTCCTTGTTCACCCTCTTTTACGGCGAGCTCCCCGCTGCCCCCATGATCGAGGAATGCCCGGTGTGCATGGAATGCCGGCTGGTGGATACCTATGAGGTCAAGGGCTACCACGTCTTCATCGGCGAAGTCGTGGAAACCCACGCCCGCGAGGACGCCCTGACCAACGGCAAGCTGGACCTGGCCAAGATCCGCCCCCTGCTTTTCGACATGAACAGCCGCAAATACTGGGGCCTGCGGCCCGAACCCGTGGGGGACTGCTGGCGCATTGGTGTCGGCCTCAAAAAGGAGCGGCAGGGCGCATAACGGTGGGAAGGGCGCGATGCACCGCGCCCTTGTGATGCATTTCACGCAACACAATCCGCGCTTCACTCCCCAAAAATGACATCTGGCGCGCAGGGGGATTGCCGCCCCTGCGCCAGCATGGTGAATGGTCCCATTATCACCGCCCTGCCTTGTCCAGGGCACAGAGACAGGAGGGAGATCCACCATGCCATCGGTTATGTACTTCGTCTTGAGCGTCGTGGCGCTGGTAGGCGGCTACGTCATTTACAGCCGGGTGATCGAACGCATGTTCGGGGCCGACAACTGCAAGGACACCCCAGCCTGCACCATGGCTGACGGCGTGGACTTTGTGAAGATGAAGCCCTGGAAAATCTTCATGATCCAGCTGCTGAACATCGCCGGGCTGGGGCCGGTGTTCGGGCCCATTCTGGGCGCCTTGTACGGGCCGTGGGCGCTGGTCTGGATTGTGCTGGGCTCCATCTTCGCCGGCGGTGTGCATGACTACTTCTCCGGCATGCTTTCCGTGCGCCACGATGGCAAATCCATCCCTGACGTAGTGGGCGCCAACCTGGGCAATGGCTTCAAGCATTTCATGCGCTATTTCTCGGTGCTGCTGTTGCTGCTGGTGGGTGTGGTCTTTGTGACCGGGCCGGCCAAGCTGCTGTCGGACATGACGGGCATCAGCCTGATGACCCTGGTCGTCATCATTTTTGTCTATTACTTCCTGGCTACCATCCTGCCTGTGGACAAGATCATCGGCCGCATTTATCCGCTGTTCGCCATTATTTTGATCATCATGGCCGTGGGGCTGACCGGGGCCATGATCCTCGAAGGGTACGAATTCTACCCCTCGGCGCACTTCGGCAACCAGCATCCCACGGGCCTGCCCCTGTGGCCCCTGATGTTCATCACCATCGCCTGCGGGGCGATTTCCGGCTTCCACGCCACCCAGTCGCCCATGATGGCCCGCTGCGTGCCCAACGAAAACTGCGGCCGGCCGGTGTTTTACGGCGCCATGATCGCCGAGGGCGTCATCGCCCTCATCTGGGCCACCCTGGGCATG
>JAIWOE010000256.1 GCA_020217165.1 Desulfovibrio sp.
GGTGGACCACTTCCAGCGCTGGGCCAGGGACCTCTCGGACGTGAAAACCAAGGAGACGTTCTACCCCGAGGTGCCCAAGGAAGAGTTGTTCGAGCGCGGGTACATCGCCGCCCGCTCCAGCCACAGCCGCGGCTCCACCGTGGATGTGACCATTGTGGACAAGGAAAGCGGCTTCCCCCTGGATATGGGCTCGGATTTCGACTACTTCGGCCCCATGTCCTGGCCCACGTCCATGAACGTGAACGAGGATCAGCGGGCCCGGCGCATGCTGCTGCAGCTGGTGATGGTGGGCCAGGGCTTCAAGCCCTACGACCAGGAATGGTGGCACTTCACCCTCAAGGATGAACCCTTCCCGGAGACGTACTTTGATTTTCCGGTGGAGTAGGGGATACGAATTTGCCGGATGTGCGCCCGGACGCCGGATGCGCAAGGTGGGCTTGCTGCTCGGGGCCGCGTGGCCTACGAATTCATGACCATTGCTCAGATTGCGCGCTGTTGCACGCCGTTCTACCCCGGCTGGTTAGGGGCTGGTCGGTCGCCTGGGCCTGCCGGACCTCCATGTCAGGTGACAGCCCGGTTCGCCGCCGGCTGGCCCAACCTGCTCAAGGCCTTTGATGCCGGGTACTTTCTGGTGGACGCCCGGGGGGCGGTGTTCCACCTTCGGCGGGTGGCCGGGCAGCCGGTGGTGGTGCGTACCCCCATCTCCCCAGCCCTGCAGACATGGCATATTGCGGTGATGGAAAGCGCCCAGCGGGAGTATCTTGGCCTGCTTTTGGGCAGGAGAGAGAACGGCGCCGCCACCTTGCATGTGTTGCGGGAGGATTACGGGCTCATCGAACTGCCTGTGCCGGGGTATGATCCCGAGGGCATGGAGTTCAAGCTGGTGTTGGACCCCCTGCATGCCACCGCCATTTACAGTGACGAGACCACCATCCACGGCGTGGCCATGGACCGCGAGTTCCGGGTCCTGCGGCGGTATTCCCATGTGATGTCTCGGGCAAAAGCTGGCGCGGCCCAGCGCCTGGGCGAGGTGCTGTTCCCGGTGCGGTTGGAGTGGCGCGTGAACCCTGCCCCGCATGTGGCGCTGCGTCTGGGCAGTGTCTGGTCGTGGATCGTGGTGCTTGCGGGGGTGGCACTCTTGGTGCGCCGGTACGCACGGGGGCAGTGATGCAGGGGGAAGGTGCCAGACCCCTCCCGCTATTCCCCGCTGCCGGCCACCTTGGCCCGATCCACGGCCTGGAGGATGGCGTCGGCCAGCTCGCCCACGGGGCAGGGTTTGAGGAAGTAGTTGGCGGCGCCGCGCTCCAGCATGGCCGCGGCCACGTCCATGGAGGCGTGCCCGGTGAGGGCCAGCACTTCCAGGGACGGCGCCAGACGTTTCATGGCCTCCAGGGCTTCCAGGCCGCCCATGCCGGGCATTTTCACGTCCAGCAGGGCCACGTCAAAGGATTCCTGTTCCAGCAGGGCCAGTGCTTCCCGGGCGCCGCCCACGGGGGTGGCGTCAAAACCCTTGGCCTTGAGCAGCTTGGCCAGGGTGTCGCGGAAGCGGTCTTCATCGTCCACGATGAGCACGCGGATGGTGGAAGGCATGATGGTCTCCTCTCGTGAGGCCGTGGGCATGGGCATTACGGCGATGGTTCAAAATAGCATTTTCCGGTGAAGAAGCAATCCGCCATGGCCTGCACGCTGGCTTCGCCGGTCATGAGCATGTCCGCCTGGCGGGTGTACTGCAGCAGGCGTCCCATCTCGGCCAGCACCTCCTCGATCTTGGCGGCGTCATACTTCTGAAAACGGCCGGACACCCGGTCGCTCACGGTCTCCACCACAAAGCCCAGCCGCTCCAGGATAAGGGCGATGCCCCGGGCCCGCCGCGTGCGCCGGGCTTCGTCCGCCGCGCCGCCCTTGAAGGAAAAGGTGATGTAGTTTTTGTTCACAGTCTGACCGCAATAGCAATCCAACACGCCGTAATGATAGCCCACCCGGGAACTGAAATTGAGGTATTTATCCGAGATGATGGCGTAGCTGCGGTCCCCGAATCGTTCCTTTTGCAGATGATGTTCCCCCACCATCTGCTCCCCCAGCACGGCAAAAAATCCCTTGAGGTGCACCGGGCGCGGCCCCTGGGTTTTGGGATCGAGGATGAGACCCCGCAGCAGGGCCTTGAAGGGCCTGGAGGCCACGTCCTCTACGGGCACGGCGCGACGGCGATGGGGGGATTCGACCAGGCCGCCACCTAGGTCGATGATGTGCAGGTCCAGTCCGGTGGCGCCTTCCAGGCGCAGGGCGAATCCCTCCTGGCCCTTGCCCTTGCTCACGTGGTCGCTGATGACGAACATCTCGCCGTAGGACTTTTCGTGCAGGTAGCGCATGATGTCGTGAACGGTGCGGCAGTGTTCGGGGGTGAAGTCCGGGGATTTGGGATCGGTGAGGGTCAGGGGCACCAGTTCCCGCCGCAGGGTCTGCAAGGCGGCGCGGGGCGGAGAAAGGAGTACTGCATCGGCCGGAACAATGGGACAGGAGCCCCGGGCCTGGCGCTGGGCTTCCAGGGCCGCGGGGTGCAGGCCGGCATGGATGCGCCGGGACCAGGCGTCCAGGGTGATTTCCTGCCCCATGCTCAGCCCCTGCATGGCGCCAGGCACACCCACCAGGGTGGGGATGCCGAATTCCCGGGAGACCGACGCCATGTGCCCGGTGACACTGCCGTGCTCCGTGATGACCCCCGCCACCCGGGGGAAGACCACGGTATATGCCGGGGAGGAGTGCCGGGCCACCAGCACGGCGCCTTCGGGCAGGGTGTCGGCGTCGTCCGGAGACAGGGAGAGGAAGACGGGCCCTGCGGCCAGGCCTGGACAGGCCGTGTCGCCGCCTTCCAGGAGCACGGGCAGGGCCTCGTCGGTGAGGCCGGCAAAGTCGGCGGTGCTGTGCTTGCCCAGGGCCAGGGGACGCGACTGCAGGAAATACAAGGCCCCGCTGCTGTCGGAGGAGTGGGCCACGGCCCATTCCACATCCTGGGGCTGGCCGTAGTGGGCCTCCAGGGCCAGGGCTGCCCGGCGCAGGGCTTGCAGGGCCTCATCGTCCAGGCAGGGCAGGCCGCGCCAGGCCGCAGGAGTCTGTTGTTCCGTGAGGCCGTCCTTGCAGGCAGTAAGCATGGCGTCCTTGCTGCCGATGCGGCGCTGCAACAGTTGGCCGGAATCCACATCCATGATATAGACGTCCGGCTCCACCCGGCCTTCCACGGCAAAGGCGCCCAGGCCCCACACGGCATTGACGTACATGGCCCGCCGGCCCAACCCCCAGGGGTGCCGGGTATACATGACGCCGCTAGCCTTGGCCTCCACCATGCGCACGCAGGCCGTGCACATGGCCAGGCCGTCCAGGGACAGGCCGTGCTGCAGCAGATAACCCAGGGCCTGGGGCGAATACAGGCTGGCAGCCACCCGCTTCCAGGCCGGGCAGAGCTCCTGGCGGGGCACATGCAGCTCGCTCAGGTATTGGCCGGCGTGGGAGAGTTCGCCATCCTCCCCCAGGGCGCTGGAGCGCACGGCCAGGCGCAAGGCGTCGGGGGCCAGGCCGCTGCGGGCGGCGCAGGCGTCAAATGCCTCCAGCATGGCCGCTTCCAGGGCCGGCGGCATGGGGGCCTCCAGGATGGCGTCCTGGATGGACCGGCTGGCCTCGGCATAGGTGGCCGGATCCCCGGGCTGCACCACGGAGATGCAGAGGCGGATGACGTCGGCCAGGCCGTTTTCCTGGATAAAGTGATGGAACCCCGCCACGGTGACGGCAAAGCCGTCGGGGGTGGGTAGTCCCAGACGACTGCGCAGCTCCCCCAGGTTGGCGGCCTTGCCGCCGGCGATGTCCACCAGTTCACGGTGCAACTGGTCCAGGGGCAGGATGAGGGGCACGTCGGCGGTAGGGTCCGGCTGCACCAGCACCTGTTGCAACCTGTCGCGGATGGAGTCGATGGTGTTGCGCAGTTCGGGTTGGGCCTTGCCGCAGAGGGCCTCGAAACTGGCGATCATGCGCAGGGCGTGGAACATGGCCCGGGTGGAGAGCTGTTTGAGGTGCGCCATGCCCACCAGCTCGCCGCCGGCGTGTCTGGTTTCCAGCTCAGAGATGATGCCCAACAGCTCGGTGTTGGATTCCAGCAGCTGCAAAAAGGCCTGGTAGCGGGCGCGGAAAGAGGTGGCCCGGTCCGCCTCGTCCGCGGCCTGCTTGCGTTTGTGGGCAGGCAGCAGCTGCTTGATGGAAGCGGCGATGATTTTGTGCAGGGGCGCGTCAGGCATGGGGGTGGGCCTCGTACAATGCTTTGCCGGGGGGGATGTCCAATGGCAGTTGGATGGTGAAGGCTGCTCCCTGGCCAAGGGTGCTTTCCACGCGAATGCTGCCTCCCATGCTCTCCACCATGCGCTTGCACAGGGCCAGCCCCAGGCCTGTGCCCTGGCCGGGGGCCTTGGTGGTGAAGAAGGGTGTGAAGAGTTTGTCCAGATGCTCGGGGGCGATGCCCACGCCGCTGTCCCGGACCACGATTTCCGCATACCCTGCGGTTTTGGCCGTGGTCACCACAACGCGCCCCTTACCTCCGCGGGTGTGGTGCGA
>JAIWOE010000008.1 GCA_020217165.1 Desulfovibrio sp.
GAGGACAATAGCCTTGAAAGGAGCTTCCGTCAAGCATTCCCCTCAGGCTCACGGCTCGGCGCCCATGGCGGCATGGTCCATCCGGCACGGCCCCGGGCCATGGCGCTTCCTGCTTCCCTTGACAGGCGCGCCCTGAGCCCCTAGGTACCAGTCTCGAATCCGTTACGCCCAAGGAGCGCACCACATGGCTTACGACATCCGGCTCGCCAAGCTCATCACCGGCGACATCATCCTCGCCAAGTTTCAGGATGACCTCTACAAAGATCCTGCCATCCTGCAAACCATCCCCACGGAAGCCGGCGTGCAAATGCTGCTGCTGCCGTTCGGGTACCCCTTTGAGCAGGAATTCGGCGGGGAACTCAAGGCCGAGCACGTGCTGTATCAGTACAAAAGCTGCCCGGAAGAGTTGAAAAACAAATATCTGGAGGCCACCAGCAACCTCACCCTGGCCACCCCCGGCACCCTGCGCAACCTTTCCGCCATGGCGGGGGGCGCGGCCGGCAAAATGGGCGGCATTTCCGGGCTCATCAAGAAGTAATCCGCCCTTCTCCTCATCCTTAAAAAAACAGACGCGAAAACGCCTCCGGCCGGCGCCTGGCCGGGGGCGTTTTCCGCATCCTCCCGCATGCGCACACTCCTTCCGCTGCTCCCCAGGCCCACCCGCTACCTCGGCAGCGAGGATGGCAGCCTGCGCACTCCGCCGACTCCCTGCCGCGCCCGCATGGCCCTGGCCTTTCCGGATTTGTACGAGGTCGGCATGTCCTACACGGGGCAGGCCATCCTGCTGCACACCGTGAATGCCAGGCCCGGCTTGTTCGCCGAGCGCGTCTATGCCCCGGACGACGAGGCCGCCGCCATCATGGTCAGCCACGGCGCGCGCCTCTCCACCCTGGAAACGGGCACTCCCCTGGACCAGTGCGATGTGGTGGGCCTGCACCTGACCCATGAACTCTGCGCCACCACGGCCCTGTGGATGCTGGATTTGGCGGGCATTCCCCGCCGCAGCGAGCAACGTGCTCCAGACGCCCCTGCCGGCAGCCATGCAGCCTTGGGCGGCTGGCCGCTGATCCTCGGCGGCGGCGGCATCACCTGCAATGCGGAATTTCTCACGCCTTTTTTTGATGCCATGGTCCTGGGAGACGGCGAAGCCATCCTGCCGGCCGTCCTGGAAGCGGTGGCCGAGTTTCGGGATGCCGGCCGGCCTCGCCGGGAGCTGCTGCAGCACCTGGCCACCATGCCGGGCCTGTATGTGCCCTCCGTACCCCAGGAGCGAGTGGAGCGCGTCTTTGTCCCGGACCTGAACGCCGTGGACTTCCCCCTGCGCTCGCCCCAGGCCTTTGGCGCGGTGCACGACCGCTTTACCATCGAAATCGCCCGCGGCTGCACCAGGGGCTGCCGGTTCTGCCACGCCGGCATGGTCTATCGCCCCGTGCGGGAACGCAGCCTGGACACCCTGGAACGCATTGTGGACCAGGGCATTCAGGATTCAGGATACGAGGAACTCTCCTTCCTTTCCCTGTCCACGGGGGACTTCTCCGCCTTGGAACAGCTGTTCCAACGCAGCCTGCCCCGCTGCCGGGCCGAGCAGGTATCCATCTCCCTGCCCTCCCTGCGGGTGGGGTCCATCTCCCCCGCGGTCATGGCCAAGATTGCCGGCCTGCGCCGCACCGGCGTCACCATTGCCCCGGAAGCCGGCAGCCAGCGCCTGCGGGACGTCATCAACAAGGGCGTCACCGAGGAGGCGTTGCTGGAGCACGTGCGCGAGCTCTTCCGCCTGGGCTGGGATCAGGTGAAGCTGTACTTCATGCTCGGCCTGCCCACGGAAACCCAGGCCGACCTGGACGCCATCCTGGATCTGTGCCGCAAGGTGGAGGCCGTGGGCCGGGAGGTCAAGGACCGGCCGGGCCGGCTGCAGGTCACGGCGGCGGTTTCCACCTTCGTGCCCAAGCCGCATACGCCGTTCCAATGGGAACGGCAGCTCAGCCTGGGCGAAACCCGGGAACGCATCGGCTATCTGAAATCCCTGTTCAAGCCCCACCGCCGCCTGGCCCTCAAGTTCCACATGCCGGAAATGAGCTGGCTGGAGGGGGTGTTCTCCCGCGCCGACCGTCGCCTGGCCCAGGCCGTGGAGCTGGCCTGCGATCTGGGGGTGCGTTTTGACAGTTGGACGGACCGCCTGGATATTTCCGTCTGGCGGCAGGTGTTCGCCCAGTGCGGCATTGATGCCGACGCCTATCTCGACGCCCGCGACCCCGCCGCCCCCCTGCCCTGGGAGCATCTGCATCCCGGCGTGCGCAAGGCCTTCCTGCTGGCGGAACGCCGCCGCGCCCTGGCCGGCTCCCTCACCGAGGACTGCCGCTACGGCCGCTGCACCCACTGCGGCGCCTGCGAGGAGCACCCCGCCCATTGGCTGAACCAGACCACGCGGGATCAGGCGGCTGCCACCCCGTCCCGGGAAGTCCCGCAAGACGATCCCGGCGAGGATGCCCCGGCCAAGGCCAGTCTGGGCGAAAAGGCCGTGCAGCTGCGGCTGTGGTACGAAAAGCTCGGCCCGGCGGCCTACCTGTCCCAGCGCGAACTGGGGCAGGTGTTCGAACGGGCTTTCCGCCGCGCCCGGCTGCCCTTGTCCTTTTCCCAGGGATTCCATCCCCTGCCCCGCATTTCCTTTGGCCGCGCCCTGCCCGTGGGAGTGGAAAGCCTGCAGGAGTGCCTGGACCTCTGGCTCAGGGAGCCGCTGGAGGCGGCGGAGGTGCTGCGCCGCCTGGGAGGCCGGTTCCCCGCGGGCATCCGCATGTGTGCGGTGGAAGACATCGGCCCCCGGAAACAGACCCTGGATTCCACGGCAGACCTGTACCGCCTGGAGCTGCCGCCGGAGCACCCCCTGCACCACGCCCTGCCAGACCTGCTGGCGGGGTTCCTGGCCCTGCCCTCCAGCCTGCTCACCCTGAGCGGCAAAAAGGGCGACCGCACCCTGGACGTGCGGCCCATGCTGGCCGACGCCCAGGTAATCGCCCCGGGCACGGCAGAGATACGCCTGAACTGGGTGGCCGGGTACGTGAATCCCCTGGCCCTGGTGCGTCACCTCCTCAAGGGTGCGGCACCGGGCACGTTCCGGCTGCTCAAGGTGCGTCACGGCGACGGATGACCTCTCTTCCACGGCGGGACATTGCCTTTTCCGAGGCCCTCGCCTATGTTGGACAAGCCATCCATCCTTTTGGACGCAGGAGCGCCCCACCATGGATTCCACCCTCGCCGCCTCCTTGTACTTCGAGCGCATGGAAGCCTTGCTCAAGGCCAGCCAATCCCTGGCGGCCATCGAATCCATGGACCGGCTCATGCCCCGGCTCATGGAGCTGGCCGAGGAAGTGACCGTGGCCCAGGCCTCGTCCATTCTGCTCTACGACCCCACCGCCCAGGAACTGACCTTCTGGTACACCCGCACTGGCGAAGGCTCCCCCGCCACCACCGAAGACATCCTCAAATCCTCCATCCGCCTCAGGATGGGCGAGGGCATTGCCGGCTGGGTGGCCCAGCACCGCAAGGCCCTTCTCATTGAGGACGTGCAACAGGACCCGCGGTTCTGCAACCGGGCGGACGTGGCCACCGGCTTCGTCACCCGCGACGTCATCTGCGCGCCCATCATTTACCAGGACGAGTTGTTGGGCGTCATCCAGGTGCTCAATGCCCTGCACAAGCCGCATTTTGACGGAGAGGATGCCAAGGTACTGGAATGTTTCGCCTGCCTGGCGGCGGTATCCATCATCCGGGCCCGGCTGCTGGAAGAGCGCCTGGCCCAGCGCGTGTTGGAAACCCAGCTCCAGACGGCGGCCAAGCTGCAATCCCTGTTCTGGCCCAGCCTGCCGACCTTGGAGCATGGCGCTGCCCTGTGGGCGCACTCGCAGCCGGCGCGGTTTGTGGGGGGCGATCTGTATGACTGCATCGAACTGCCCGACGGCAGCCTCATCCTGTACGTGGCGGATGTCTCCGGCAAAGGCCTGCCGGCTTCCCTCATCATGGCTGCGGTGTGGACCCAGCTGCGCACCCAGGCCTACCTGACCCCCCACCCTGGCGAGCTGCTAGAACGTGTCAATGAACCCCTGCATACCCTGCTTGCGCGGGAAGGCTACTTTGTCACCTGCCTGGTCTGCCGGTTCTGGCCGGCCACGGGCCAGGTGCAGGCCGCCATGGCCGGGCATCCGGCCCCCCTATGGCGCTGTGGCGGAGCGTGGAAACCCTTCCCCCGGGAAGCGGATATGCCCCTGGGGGTGAGCACGGGGGTGCGGTATCCCTCGGTCTCCATCACCCTGTCCCCCGGGGACGGCCTGCTGTTGTATACCGACGGCCTCACCGAGGCCTTCAACGAACAGGACGAGCGGTTCGAAGATGTCGCCATGACACCGGCCCTGGACGAGATCATCGCCGGCACCCGGGACCGGGGTCCCGTGGGCGAGGCCCTGGTGGCCCGCCTGCACGCCTGGCGTGGCACGACCAGCTTGTCCGACGACCTGACCCTGCTGGAGGTCTGGCGCAATCCCCTGCCTTAAGACGGTGACGGTGCCGTTCCTGCCCACAGGTGTTGCCCGGCCTGCACCACCTGAGGCACATCCAAGATCAGGGCCATGCCGCCATCGCCCTGCACGGCGGCGCCGGAAAACTCCGCACAGTGCCGGAACAACACCCCCAGGGGCTTGACCACAGCCTGCTGTTGCCCCAAGACTTCGTCCACCACCAGGCCCGTGCGCTGCCCGCCTGCCAGGGTGACCACCACATGCTCGATGCCCGGGGCCTGGCCTTCCACGCCAAAAACCCCCCGCAAGGGCACACATGGCACGATCTCCCCGCGCAGGGACAGCAACTGCTCCCGGCCGTGGCCCTGCCGGCACAGCTCCAGGCATTCCTCCACCACCGCTAGGGGGATGATGAAGCGCTCCTCCCCCACGCGGACCTGCAGGCCTTCGATGATGGCCATGGTCAGGGGCAGGCGTAGTTGCACCGTCACGCCGTGGCCCGGGCGACTGGCCAGGGTCGCCTGGCCTCGCAGGGCGTCCATGACGCGACGCACCGTCTCCAGGCCGCGATCGTGCGGTACAGCCTCGGAGGCCCCTGATGCGGCCATGAATCCGGGATGAAACAGGAAGTCGAACAGGGCCTCATCGGGCAGGGCCTGGGGGTCCCGCGCCAGACCCAGGGCCTGGACTCGGGTGGCGATGGCCTCGCGGTCCAGGCCACGGCCGTCGTCGGCAAGGGCGATGGTCACCGTGCCGGCGGCCTGGGTGGCGGTGAGGGTGATGACCCCGCGGGACGGCTTGCCTGCGGCGCGGCGTTCCGCCGGCGCCTCCAGGCCATGTGCCACGGCGTTGCGCAGCAGGTGCAGCAGGGGCTCGGCCAGCTGCTCCAGCATGGCCTTGTCCAGGGCCGTCTCGCCGCCATGGGCGACCAGCACGGCATCCTTGCCCAGCTCCTGGCAGGCGTCTCGCACCATGCGCCGAAACCGGCCAAAGGCGCCGCCCAGGGGCGCCATGCGCATGGCCATGGCCTGGTCGCGCAGGGAGGCCGCCAGGTGCTCCAGCTCTTCGGTGACACGCTGCAGGCCGGCATGGCCCAGGCTGGCGCTGATGGTGGCCAGCCGCGACTGAGCGATGACCAGTTCCCCCACCAGGCCCACCATGGCCTCCAGACGGTGGGCATCCACCCGGAGGCCGGTTCCTGTGGCCGGGCGGGTGGAGGCCTTGTGGAAGGGCTGGCTGCCAGCCGGGGGCTGGCCTTCGTCAGGAGCGATTGGGGCATGTGGCAGATCGGGCGGAGGGCCGGGCGGAGTGGCGTCCTGCGCCTGGCTGCCGGCTTCCAGGGGGCGCACGGTGACCGTGGCCGCGTCTTCCACAAAAATAAACAGGTCCCGCACGCCGTTTTCGTCCAGGGGGCCGTCGAACTCGCATTCCCAGGCCAGCAGGGGCGCGGCGGGGTCCACCCATTCCAGGCGGTCCATGCCCTGGGGTCGGGGGGTGAGGTGCTGCGCGCCGGCGTCCTGCAGGCTCTGCAGCAACTCCAGCACATCCACACGGGTGAACAGGTCCGGATCGGTGGGGGCAAAGCAGACCTGCCAGCGCCACCGAGGCATAACGGGCATGGTGGGCATGGCGGGAATCTGGGGTGTGCCGGGGGATGGTTGGGACTGCGGGACCGGCGCCAACTGCTCCAGGGCGCGCGCCATGTCATGCATGTCCTCGGCGAGTTCCGGGGTCGGCGCCTCCTGCAGGGTGACGGCCAGGAGATCCCGCGCCGCCAGCACCAGCGCCAGCAGCTCCGGCGTCATGGCCGCCGTCTCCCGGCGCACAGGCTCCAGGACGGATTCCAGGGCATGGGTCAGGGTGGCCACATCCTTGCATCCCACCATGGAGGCCAGGCCCTTGATAGTGTGGAAGGCCCGGAACAGCTCCTGCACGTGCCCGGCGCAGAACCGGCCCGCATCACGCCCATGGTCCAGACCGCATCGTTCCAGGGCCAGCAGACTGTTCTCCGCAGCTTCCAGCTGTTCGGCCATTTCTTCCCGAAACGCCGTGTCCGGAGGCGGATGCAGCATGGCAACGCTCCTTTGCCGCGGGCGGCAGGCCACCGCTGCGGCCGGGCAGATCACGAACGGACGGAGGGAAAGCCGTTCAATCCGTAACTGTCAAACGCCACCCGATGAAACCCAGCCAGGCGCAGGGCCCTGGTGAGGGCCGGCGACATGGCCGTGCAGGACACCGTGGTCTGGCGCGCCTTGGCGGACAACCACGCGGCCCACAGGAGCTGTAGGAAGGTGATGTCCACCTCTTCCACGTCGGCGCAGTCCAGCTCCAGGGTGGGATGCTGGTCCAGGGCCATGAGCAGGGCCTGCCGGAGGTCCGAGGCCCGTTCCACCGTGGCCCGGCCGGCGATGCGCAGCCTGCAGGCTGTGGCCGAGAGGTCCATGGTCACGCCCTCGGGCAGTGCATCCACAGCCCCTTGCTGCGGGATGCGGTTTAAGGCTCGGTCGAATTCCGCAGCCATGGCTTCCACCTCCTCGGGTTCCACGGGGGCAGGTCCGGCCAGGCCGGAGTCCGCGGCATTGCGCGGGGGGGCCGCCGTGGCGCACGCCTGGTTGGTCTCCTTGTCTATCAGATGAATCAGCTCCTGGGGCAACTGGAAGATGGCCCGCACGAGGTCCGACTCCAGGATGGACGCGTACAGCACATAGAAGGGGATGCGATTGGAAAAGGTGTCTTCCAGGGTGCCCACGGCGTCGAAATCCACCCGGCAATCGAGAATCTGGCCGCTTTTTTCCAGAAACCGCAGGAGTTCCAGGGGAGATTTGCCCTGACGATGCACGTGGTGGATGAGGTCGTATTCCACCAGATACACATAATTGCCGCCCCGGCGGGCCTGGGAAAGGGCATGCTGGGAAAGGGTGAAGGCCTCGCGCCCGTCGGGCAGGCGCAGGGTGCACATGGTGGTCACGGCCGAGCGTTGTGCCGGCGGCAGGCTGTGTTCCACCAGCCGGGTCAGGGCCTGGAGCTGCGGGGCGACGTCCACGGCATCGCAGTGCTCCACATCGTCCAGCATGAGATTCAGGGAATCAAAGGCGGCCAGCACGGTATTGACCACCTGGTGCGAGGGGGCAAGAGCATGGCTGCGGATCTGATCCAGCACGTTTTCGATGCCGTGTGACAGGTCGCGCATGGCCGTGAGGCCCAGGAAGGCCGCGCTGCCCTTGATGGAGTGCGCCGTGCGGAAGACCTTGTTCACCAGCTCAGGATCAAACCCGTCCCCGGCGTCCTCGATATCCAGCAAATCCTGCTCGATATCCGCAAGATGCTCCCGTGCGTCCTCGACGAACATGACCAGAATGGAATCGTCCACAGCCCCTCCCTTGCAATGCCCGGCGCCGGGCTCAGTCCCTGAGCAGCTCAAAATGCTTGTCCAGCCGCATGGCCTTGAGCAGGCTGGCGACGTCCTCATCCACATGCGCCAGGGCCAGGCCGCCGCCCTGGGCTTTGAGGGAATTATGGGTGGCGATGAGCAGGCCGATGCCCACGGAATCCACCATGCCCACCCCGGCGCAATCCAGCACCAGGCGGCGGGGGCCCTCCTCCACCAGCGTTTTGAGCTCCTGCCTGAGCTCCTGGACGGCGGCGGCGACGATGTCACACCGCGGCGCCAGCCACACCGTTTCTCCCTGGCGGGTTACTTCGCTCATGGCCGCATCTCTCCTGAGGCGTTTGGACAACCGAATGCGGTTGCCCCTGGCATTAAATTCCATGCCGTCAAAACAACTGTGCACGATGGGCAGGCCCCGGCCGGAGACGGCGTCCGGCGAGGGCGGTTCCAAGGAGCGGGCGCGCCAGTTAAAGCCGGGGCCCTGGTCCTCCACCTCAATGATGGCCTGATCCCCCTGCAGGTCCAGCGTCAGGGACACGGTGTTGGCCGGGTTGTTGCCGGACCCATGAAACACGGCGTTGAGGAGGGTTTCGCGAATGCCAAGGATGAGGGTGAAACACTCCTGCCGGACGCCGTGCCGGGCCAGGTGTTCCTTGGCCTGGCTGCAAATATCCTCAATGCAAGCCACGGCTGCCGGCATCTGCGCCTCCAGGCGTGAGCCCGTGCGGACGATGCTTGCCCTGCACTCCTGGGCAGCCTCCATGCCTAGACCTCCACCAGTAAGAGCACCGTATCGTCCTCGGCCGCCTGGTCCGGCACGCCAAGCTCCCGGACCACGGCCCGGACGCACTCTTCCAGGGGGGCAGCTCCATGCCGGGCCAGGCATTCGCGCAACAGGACCTGCCCCCTGGCCAGGGTGCGCCGCGGCGGCTGGAATCGCTCCAACAAGCCATCCGTATACAACAAAAAACGGTCCCCGGGGGCAACAGCCAGCTCCAGGGGCTCCAGAAACACGGTCGGGAACACCCCCAAGATGTCCCCCTGCGCCTCCAGCATGACCGGTTCGCCGCCGCGGGGTAGGAACATGGGGGCGGGGTGGCCGGCATTCACCAGCACGGCCCTGTTGCGGGCGCGGTCCACGTGCAGGCTTTGGGCCGTGAGGAACCGGCCGCCGAAAATGACCGTGGCCAGCACGGAGTTCATGGTCTTGAGGGTCTCTTCCGGGCGAAACAGGGGCCCGGAGTTCTGATGCAGCAGCGCCTTGAGGGAGGAAGTGACAAAGGACGAGCCCAGGTCGTGCCCGCAGATGTCCGCCACAAAATAGCAATGCGTGGACTCGTTGACGGGCAATACGTCATAAAAATCCCCGCCGGCTTCCAGGGCCGGCTGGTAACAGACGGCAAAGCGGGCCCGGGGCTGTTCCTCCGGGCGCACCAGCATGGCGCGCTGGGCGTCCGAAAGCTGCTTGAGCTTGGCCGCCTGCTCCGCCACCAGGGCCTTGCGCGCCCGGGCCAGTTTCACGTGCAGCCGTACCCGGGCCAGGACCTCGAACTTTTCGAAGGGCTTGCTGATGTAATCCACCGCCCCCATCTCCAGGCCCCTGACCTTGTTCTCCACATCCGTAAGGGCCGAGACGAAGATGATGGGGATGTCCAGGGTGGCGGGATGCTGCTTCAGTTGCACGCAGGTCTGAAAGCCGGACTCGTCGGGCATCATGATGTCGAGCAGGATGACATCGGGCTGCCGGGCCAGGGCCAGGGCCCGGGCCGCCTCGCCGTTGCTGGCAACGAGCACCTGAAAACCTTCCGCCTTGAGCAGCCCTTGCAGGACGAGCACGTTCAGGGGCTCGTCGTCCACCACAAGGACGAGGGGCTCCTGGCATGCGTCTCCCTGCGCCGGGGAAGGGAGCGGGGCATCCGCCTGGGCATGTGGCGCTGCGTTGTGCATAGTGCAGGTTCCGCGGTGACGAACTGCCGGCCTGCCGGGCAGCGCTCCCCCCTCTGGGAACCGCCGGCGGACGCTGGTGTTCTCCATGAGTGCCACGCCCGGCATGGGCTGGCAACTGATTTTTCCCGCTTCCTCCGTCGCCAGCCAGATGCCCGCA
>JAIWOE010000009.1 GCA_020217165.1 Desulfovibrio sp.
GGTGCCTGCAGGTGCCTGCCTGGCCGGGTAAAAATGCGTGAAGGCCGGGGGGCTTCGGGCTGTCCCCGCGTTGACCGTGCGCTGGAACTCATTTACTCTTTGGCGTATGAATACCGATCCTTCCCTGCCGCGCCAGCAAACGTCCCCCTCCCGCACCACGGCTCGCAGTTCGGGGCATGCAGCGCCCGGGGGGAATGCCCCAACGGATATCGTCCCGCCTCGGTTCCGCCTGGATCCCTCCCACACCGCCCCCACCACGGGCGACCGCAAAAAGCTGGGGGAGATGCTGGTGGAAGACGGCCTGCTCTCCGCCGACGACCTGCACAAGGCCCTGGCCGCGCACAAGAGCTACGGCATGAAGCTGGGCCAGTACCTCATCCAGCGCAATCTGGTGGATGAGCGCAACATTGTGCGGCTGCTGGCCAAGCAGTTGCGGGTGGAGATGTTTGACCCGGACAAATATCCCCCCGACGTCTCCCTGTCCGACGTGGTGCCCGAGGCCATCTCCCACAAGCACCTGCTGGTGCCCATCAAACGCACCGGGGACATGCTGATGCTGGCCATGATGGACCCCACGGACCTCAACGCCATCGACATCATCGGCAAGCTCACAAGGCTGTATGTGGAGCCGGTCATCTGCACGGAGCAGGAGTACGTCTCCTATTTTTACAAGATTTACGGCCGGATGCTAGAAGGCATCGCCGATGTGGATTACGACGTGGAGCGGCCGCAGGGCGTGGAGGATTCCACCTTCACCATCTCCTCCCTGCAGTACATGGCCGAGGATGCACCCATCATCAAGCTGGTGAACTCCACCCTGGTGGCTGCCCTGGAGCGCCGCGCCTCGGACATTCACATCCAGCCCCGGCAAGATTCCATCCTGGTGCGCTTCCGGGTGGATGGCAAGCTGGAGGAAGCCCCCGCCCCGCCCCGGCAGTTCTTCCTGCCCTTCATCTCGCGCATCAAACTCCTGTCCAACATGGATATTTCCGTCTCCCGCATCCCCCAGGACGGCCGCTTCACCTACCGCACCAGGGAACGCGAAATCAGCGTGCGCACCTCCACCATGCCCACCATCTGGGGAGAAAAAGTGGTGCTGCGCCTGCTGGACCAGTCCGGCGACGCCATGGACCTGGAGCAGCTGGGCCTGGACACCCGGGAACAGCGCATCATCGAAACCGGGCTCAAGCGGCCCTACGGGATGCTCCTGGCCACGGGCCCCACGGGCAGCGGCAAGACCACCCTGCTTTACGCCCTGCTCAAGCGTCTGAACACCACGGACGTGAACATCGTCACCCTGGAAGATCCCGTGGAATACCGCATGGATTCTATTGCCCAGATCCAGCTGAACCGCAAGGCGGGCATGACCTTCGCCACGGGCCTGCGCTCGGTGCTGCGCCAGGACCCCGACGTGATCATGGTGGGGGAAATCCGGGACCTGGAAACGGCGGACATTGCCGTGCGCGCGGCCCTCACCGGGCACAAGGTGCTTTCCACCCTGCACACCAACAACGCCGCCGAAACCATCACCCGGCTCATCGAAATGGGCATCGAACCGTTTCTGGTGGCCTCCACCCTGCTGGTGTCCGTGGCCCAGCGGCTGGTGCGCCGGGTGTGCACGGACTGCTGCGAGGAGTTCCTGGCCACGCCGAGCATCCTCAAGGCCATGCAGGTCAAGACCACGGAACAGATTCGCATCCGCCGCGCCGTGGGCTGCCCGCGCTGCGGCCGCACGGGCTTCAAGGGCCGCATCGGCGTCTATGAAATCCTGGAAATCGACCAGGCCGTGCAGGACCTGATCCTCAGGCGCGCCAGCTCCGCCACCATCCGCAATGCCGCCGTGGAGGCCGGCAAGCTGCACACCCTCAAGCAGAACGCCGCCATCAAGGTGCTGCGCGGGCTGACGACCATCGAAGAATACATGAGCGTGGCTTTTGAGCACTAACACAGCATGGCCGATGCCATCGCCTCGCGTCATGCCCATCAAATATGATGTGACGACTTTTCCCGATTTCGTGGAGGATCGTCAGCCGAACGACGCGGATGTTGGCACTACCTTTTAGGCCGCACCCCTAGAATTCATACCGCTGCAGCTGCGGGCCGCGGCCGGTGCCGGGGGCGGTCTCCAGCTGTTCCTGACGCTGTTTGCACTGAATGCAAAGGGTGGTGACGGGCCGGGCCTTGAGCCGGGCCACCCCGATGGGCTCGCCGCACTCCTCGCACTCGCCGTATTCGCCATTCTCAATGCGCTGCAACGCCTCACGGATTTTGCGCAGCATGGTATGCTCCCGCTGCCGCAGACTGAGCAGGAACTCGCGTTCGGACTCCGCAGAGGCCCTGTCCGCCGGGTCCGGCATGGCCATCTCTCCACCCTGCATGGATTCCACCGCGTCGTCACCACGCTGTAGAATCTCATCGGCCATGCGCTTCAGCAATGCCTTGAAATACTCCGTCTGATCATGATCCATGATGCTCCTCTCCATCACTGCTCACGCGTCATGAAATCACCCGTTTTGGACAAAATGAGTGGTGCTCTTGGGCGTTGCATCCCGCGGCCAAGCACCATGCAGTGAGGCTGCGCCGCATTGCATCGATACAAGGTGACGCTGCTGTATCACAAATTAAAAAATGTCAAAACAGTAATGTGGCCTTTGGAGAAATTTAATGCTAGGCAGTGCAGGTCAAGCCAACCCAAGCTCCCGCCTCGCACCGGCAGTCTTTCATCATGACCAACATTTCCCCTGACTCTCACGGCGCTTCCGGGCGCTCCGGCAATGATTGCGTGAACCTCGACTGCATGGAACCCGAGCCCGAGGCACAGTCGCGCACCATGTTCATCCTGAAGAATCTCATGCTGCTGGCCATGGGCGCGGTACTCTTTGCCGCGGGGTTCAACGGCTTTGCCCTGCCGCACACCCTGCTGGCGGGGGGGATTTCCGGCCTGAGCATGCTCATGTATTATATGCTCGGCGTGCCGGACCCGGCCGTGTGGTACGCCCTGCTCAATGTGCCGTTGTACGTACTGGGCTGGATTGGCGTGAGCCGGCGCTTCTTCTGGTACAGCCTGGCCGGCGCCGGCATGCTGACCCTGTGCCTGAACTTCGTGCACCCGGCGGTGCATGTGGCCGACCCCGTGCTGGCCCTGCTGGCCGGTGGCTCCCTCATGGGGGCGGGGCTGGGCATTGCCCTGCATTCCATGGGCTCCCTGGGCGGGACGGACATCATCGCCATCCTCACCTTCCAGAAATACGGCTTCCCCGTGGGCCGCTTCAATTTTCTGGTCAACGGCATCATCCTGGGTGCGGGACTCATTGCCCTGCCCCTGCACGCCGTGCTGTATTCCCTGGCCATGATCTTTGTTTCTTCGGCCACCCTGGAATATTTCCTGGGGGTGTTCAATCAGCGAAAGATGGCCCTCATCATTTCGGATAAATATGACTGCATTGCCGAGGGCATCACCCACAAGCTGCACCGCGGCTGCACCCTGCTGACCGGAGAGGGGGGATTCACCCACAATCCCAAGAAGGTGGTGCTGGCGGTGGTGAACAACATTCAGATCAAGCGACTGGAGGAACTGGTGTATTCCCATGACCCCCGGGCCTTCATGATCACCCTGTCCACCTCCACGGTGCTGGGGGAAGGCTTTTTGAAGCGCAAGACGTATTGAGACAGGCTACACGAAGGCCAGTACAGCGGTAGCGTCGTCCCGGCCGCGGCGGCGGGTCACTTCATCCAGCAGGCCGTGGGCCAAGGTTTCGGGCATGCCGTCCCGGGCCAGGAGCAGCCGCAGGGTGTCGTCCCCCAGGGGCTTGGAAACGCCGTCGGTGCAGAGGAGAAACCGGTCGCCCGGCCTGCAGTGGACCATGGTCACATCGGGCAGGGGGTCACGCAGCATGCCCAGGCAGCGCATGAGCTGATGCCGGGCCGGATGCCGGAAGGCCTGGGACGAGCGCAGGTCGCCCATGGAGACAAGGCTGGCCGTGAGGGTATGGTCATCGGTGAGGGGGATGAGGGATTCATCCCGCAGCTGATAGACGCGACTGTCCCCCAGGTGAGCCACCAGGGCTTCGTCGCCGCGCAGCAGGAGCATGGCCAGGGTGGCGCTCATGCCCGCCAGGGACGGTTGACGCAGGGCATGCATCCGCAGCTGGCGGGACACCCGGCGCACGCACTGGGCCACCAGATCGGCACAGGCATGCGGCCCCAGGGAGCCGGCAAACATCGCCGCAGATTCCCCGTCCTGGTTGTGGCAGGCGTCTTCCTGGAGCCCACGCCGCAGCATGGCGGGCAGGGCCTTGACCACAAAGTTGGCCGCCACCTCCCCGCCAGCGCGGCCGCCCACGCCATCGCTCACCACGCACAGAGCCATGCCCTGGCCCAGGGCCTGGGTGACGCTCCAGGCGTCCTGGTTCTTCACGTGGAAGGGACCTTTTCTGCTCACGCCGCATGCATGCATGGTGCGCGCCTCAGGGTTGCAGGGCATCCCACAGGGGCCGCGCCAGAAGGGTGAGTCCCACGGCCACGGAGCCCAGGGCACTCAGGAGCACGGCGCCGGCCATGATGTCCTTCACCCGTCCATACCGCGGATCGTGCTGCGGGCACAACACATCCACCAGAAATTCCACCCCGGTGTTGGCAACCTCCATGGCCAGCACCAGGGTGCACATGGCCAGGATGATGGCCAGCTCCTGCCGCGGCAGCCCCAGGCCCAGGGCCAGGGCCACAATGCCCAGGCCGATGGCGCCATGGATCCAAAAATTGCGCTGCGTGCGGGCCACGCAGCACAGGCCGTTCCAGGCGTAGGAGAAGCTTTTGGCGAATTTGCGGGGCATGGAGCACCTTTGTTCCGCTGGGCAATAGCCGGAGGGCGACGGCGGGTCAACCAGGTGACACAACCTTCCAGCACGCCACGCTACCAGGGCGGACAAAAAAAGAACCCCCAGGAAATCCTGAGGGTTCTGCTATTCCGGTGGTGGGCGGTCGGGGATTTGAACCCCGGACTTCCACCGTGTGAAGATGGCACTCTAACCGCTGAGTTAACCGCCCACATGTGTCTTTAGGGATTTCGACCCCGCTTGGCAAGCACTTTTTTGCCACTCCCCTGACATTTTTTCGACACCCCCCCGTCACACCCCCTGCGCATCATGATATAGTGGCGCCAGCATCAGTTCTCCAGTCCGCACCACTGCTCTTTGTTGACCCTGGCCCGGCATCAGGGTAGAAGCAAGCCGCACCATCTTTTCACCCTTCTCATTCCCCAAGGATGCAGCATGCGATTGCTTGTGACTGGCGGTTGCGGTTTCATCGGCGCCAACTATCTGTACTACCTCTTCGAGTCTGACCCCGACTGCTTTGTGGTCAACCTGGACAAGCTCACCTACGCGGGCAATCTCCTGTCCGTCACGCCCCTGGAAGAGCGCCACGGCACCAAGCACGGCGACGGCCGCTACGTCTTCGCCCACGGGGACATCGCCGACGCAGATCTGGTGACGCGCCTGGTGCGGGAGCACCGCATTGACGCCATCGTGAACTTTGCCGCGGAATCCCATGTGGACCGCTCCATCAACGATCCCACCCCCTTCATGACCACCAACATCCTGGGCGCCCAGAACCTCCTGGACGTGGCCCGGGCCATGAAGCTGGAACGCATCGTGCACGTCTCCACGGACGAGGTGTACGGCACTCTGGGACCGGAGGGCAAGTTCACCGAAACCACCCCCCTGGCACCCAACAGCCCGTATTCCGCCTCCAAGGCCGCGGCGGACCTGCTGTGCCGCGCCTGGTTCCATACCTACAACACCCCCGTGGTGGTGACGCGCTGTTCCAACAATTACGGGCCGTTCCAGTTCCCCGAAAAGCTTATTCCCCTGATGATCACCAAGGCCAAGGCCGACCAGCCCCTGCCCGTGTACGGCGACGGCCAAAACGTGCGCGACTGGATTTTCGTGCGCGACCACTGCCGCGGCGTGGACTTGGCCCTGCGCAAGGGCACCCCGGGCGAGGCCTACAACTTTGGCGGCAATGCGGAAAAGACCAACATTGATGTGGTGAAGACCATCCTCACGGCGCTGGGCAAGCCAGAATCCCTCATCACCTATGTGCAGGACCGGCCCGGCCACGACCGCCGCTATGCCATGGATTACTCCCTGGCCGAGCGCGCCCTGGGCTTCACTCCCGAATACACCT
Source organism: Desulfovibrio sp. (assembly GCA_020217165.1). GTDB lineage: Bacteria > Desulfobacterota > Desulfovibrionia > Desulfovibrionales > Desulfovibrionaceae > Megalodesulfovibrio. The sequence continues at coordinate 6,187 of JAIWOE010000009.1, forward strand.
TCACTCGCGGCATTCAAGAGACCCTCACCTGGTACAACCAGAACGAGGAATGGGTGGCCAGCGTGCAGAGCGGGGCGTACCTGGCCTTCATGCAACAGTGGTACGGGAGCAGAACATGACCCAACAGCAGATGGCGGCAGCGGCCTCCCCTGGCCCCTGCCTGGTGCTGGGCGGCAAGACCGGCATGCTCGGCCAGGCCCTCATGACAGCCCTGGCCAAGGCCGGGCACACCGCCGTGGCCCAGGGCCGGGAGGATGTGGACCTGACTTCCCGGGACGCCCTGACCGCGTACCTGGAGGCCGTCAAGCCCGGCGTGGTCTTCAATGCCGTGGCCTACACCCAGGTGGACAAGGCCGAGGACGAACCCGACGACGCCGCTCGCCTAAATAAGACGCTGCCGGAAAATCTGGCTCGTCTCTCCGCCGCCATGGGGTTTAAGCTGGTACATTTTTCCACGGATTTCGTCTTCGATGGCAAGGGCCAGGAGCCTTACGAAGTGGACGATCCCACGGGCCCGCTTTCCGTCTACGGCCGCACCAAACTGGCCGGTGAGCAGGCCATCCGCAGCGTAAACCCGCCAGGCTGGATCATCTGCCGCACGGCCTGGCTGTTCGGCCCCGGGCGCAAGAACTTCATCACCACCATCCTGAACCTGTGTCGCTCCCGCGACACCGTGAACGTGGTGGACGATCAGATCGGCTCCCCCACTTACACCGTGGACCTGGCCCTGCATGCCGTGCAACTGCTGGACGCCGGCGCCTCGGGGCTCTTCCATGTGGTGAACGCCGGGGAGGCGAGCTGGTGCGAGCTGGCCACGGAGGCCGTACGCCTCACGGGCCTGCCCTGCAAGATCTCCCCCATCCCTACCAGTGGCTACCCCACCAAGGCCGCGCGGCCGGCGTGGTCCGTGCTGTCCACGGCAGCCTTCACCGCGGCCACGGGGGTGACGCCCCGGCCCTGGGCCAAGGCCCTGCGGGATTACATTTTCAAGGATTTGCAAGACTTTCTGGAGCCCCAGGCCAGCCGGAACTGACGCGCAGTTCTCCTGGAGGATTCCGCAGCGCGATTCCCCCCCTTGGCAGGCAGACGCCCCATTCCGCAGGAACGGGGCGTTTTTCATTGCGCCTTGATGGCCCCCACATCCACCCCCAGCTTGCGGATGCGGTGCCAGAGGCTTCTATCCTTGATGCCCAGCAATTCCGCTGCCTTGTTCTGTACCCCGCCGGTCTTGGCCAGGGCGGAGACAATGAGCTTGCGCTCCACCTGCTCCAGGTAGGCGTCCAGGTTGATGGCTTCGTCCAGCTCCAGATCTTCCTGGGTCACCACGGACTGCTGGGCCACGTGCCCGGCCAGATGCCGTGGCAGCACCAGGCCCTCCTCGGCCAGCACGGCGGCACGTTCCATCACGTTGCGCAATTCACGCACGTTGCCCTGCCACTGCCCCCCCAGCAACAGCTGCATGGCCTCCGAGGAAAGCTGCATGGTGGGAGCGAATTTTTCCAAAAAATGGGTGGCCAGCAGGGGAATGTCCTCCCGGCGTTTGCGCAGGGGGGGCAGGTGAATGGGAAAGACATTGAGGCGGTGGAACAGGTCCTCGCGGAACTGCCCCTTTTCGATCATGTCGTGGAAATCCTTGTTGGTGGCGGCAATGAGGCGGACATTGAAGGAGATGGTCTTGTTGCCGCCCACCCGCTCGCAGGTGCCGGACTCCAGGGCGCGCAGGATCTTGGCCTGGGTCTCCATGGGCATGTCCCCGATTTCGTCCAGGAACAGGGTGCCCGTGTCCGCCAGCTCGAACTTGCCACGCTTGAGGGCCGTGGCGCCGGTAAAGGCGCCCTTCTCATGGCCGAAGAGCTCGCTTTCCAGCAGGCCCGGGGGGATGGCGGCGCAGTTGAGAGCAATGAAGGGCTTGTCCCGCCGCTTGCTGTGCCGCACGATGGCCTGGGCGATGACTTCCTTGCCCGTGCCGGATTCACCGGTGATGAGCACCGTGGCATCCGAGGGAGCCACCTTGAGAATCTGCTGCAACACGCCGCGCATGACCTTGCTTTCCCCTATGATCTCGGGGAAATGCTCTCGGGCGTCTACCTTGCTCAAGAAATCCGTGATCTGATTGAACACCGCGGTGTAGCGGGTCAGCTCGTCGCGGGCCTGGGCCTTGCCTTCCTCAAAGCCGAGTACCGCCGGCAGTTGTTCCGCCTCCCGAATGAACTGCTCCACCGGCCGCAGGATGGTGCGGGAGATGATCAGCCCGGCGCAAAACGTCAGAAGGGTCAGGCCGGCGCCCGTAGCCAGCAGGTATGGCAAGGGCTCTTTCTGGGTAGTCAGGCAATACAAGGTCACTTGATAGCCGACCAGCATGGTCAGGGCCACCAGGCTGGTAAAGACCACGGGCACGGTGATGGTCAAGCGAATGTGGAAGTTGCGTCGCTTCATGCAGGCAGCGCCCGGGCGCGCTGCACGCAAGGGGACCGGGGCAACACCTTCGTGCCTGCCCCGGCCCGCGTGCAGGCGGTTATTTGGCCATCTTGGTCAGGTCGAAGATGGGGAACAGGATGGCGGCGGCAAAAAAGCCCACCACCCCTGCCAGAGCCACAATGAGGATGGGGCCGATGAGCTCGCTCATGCGTTGCACCTGGTACTCCACCTCATAGTCGTAGTGTTTGGCCATCTCACGCATCATGGCGTCCAGTTCCCCGGTTTCCTCACCAATGGCGATCATGTTGATGATCATGGGAGTGAAGTTGCGGGACTGTCGCAACGGCCCGGAGATGCCCCGCCCCTCCTGCAGCTTTTCCCGCAGGGTGTCGAATTCCAGGGAGATGGCGGCATTGCCGATGGTATTGGAAATGATGCCCACGGACTCCAGCACCGAGACGCCGCTGGACTGCAACAGCGAAAAGATGGAGGCAAAGCGGGCCATGGCCCCTTTCTTGAATACCGGGCCCACCAGGGGCAGGTTCAGCAGCATGCGGTCGCGCACCAGCTTGCCGCTTTCCGTCCGCAGATACAGGAAGATCGCCACCAGCACCCCCACAATCGCCACCACCATGATGGGCCAGTACTGGTCCAGCAATTTGTACATGACGATGCAGATCTTGGTGGGCAGTGGCAGATCGATCTTGGCCTTTTCAAACGTGGTGACAAAGGCCGGGATAACGAAGGTCAGCAGGAACAGAAAGGCCCCCACCAGCATGATGATAACGATGATGGGGTACGTAAGGGCGGACTTGATCTGCTTGGTGACCTTGTGCTCGTGCTCGATGAGGTAGATGAGGCGATCGAGCACTTCGGGCAGGGTCCCGGAGATTTCCCCCGCGCGCAGCATGCTGCAATATAGGTGTGAAAAGATACCGTCGTGCTTGGCGAAAGCATTGTACAGGGACGCGCCCTGTTTGATGTCCTGCCCGATTTCCACCACCGCGGCCTTGAGCTTGGGGTTGCTGGTCTGCTGCTCCAGCACGTCCAGGAGGGCAATGATGGAAAGACCGGCATTGAACATGGTGCGGAACTGTTTGGTAAACAGAATCAGCTCCGGCACCGAGACTGTGGACATTTTTTGGGTGACCCTGGTCAGCAAGTTGCCAGAACCAGCATCTTCGCCCTTGGTGACCTTGGATGGCAAAAGCCCCCGCTGGACGAGGATCATCCGCGCTTCATCGGCGGATTCGGCCTCCAGGGTCCCGGAAACGGTGCTGCCTGCTTCCGTGACAGCCTGATACGTGAAGGTAGCCATAGTCGAGATCCTCACGGGTCATGTGCCGGGAGCCACCGCGTGGGCGGCAAAGGCTTTGCTTTACTCGGAGATGCGGCC
>JAIWOE010000010.1 GCA_020217165.1 Desulfovibrio sp.
CTTCGCGGTCACCAGCCCGCATGATTCCACAGGCAAGTGCGACTTCCGCTCTCCCTGAAATCATTCACATCATGCCAATACCCCAGAGCAGCCGCCGTGACAAGGCGTCCTCCTCATGGCGTGGGGAGTGCTGGCTCGCCGTCCCCGAAGGCGGCGGCAGCCACCCCCCTGGCGATGTCCATTTCTGCAGTTTCCTTGCGAAAACTTGCCAGGGTGATTTCGCCTTTGCGATGCATGTCCCGCACCACCTTGGCGCCGCTCTGGAACAGGGGGGGCAAGGTGCGCAGGGCATGCGCCGCGGCGTGCTCCGTCGGGAACGCACTCCCCTGCAGGATGGCGAACTGCCATGCGACGTCTTCCCGGCGTTGGGCCGCCAGGGCCACATCCAGGCCCTGTTCCTTCAGCCCCTGCAGGACATCCACCGTCCGCTGCAGGGAGTCGTCCTGCGTGATCTGGACCACATAGGCCGCGTGGGGCCCGAACGCATCGAGGCTGGGTAGTTCCGGCAGCTGCACCTCCATGCCCGCGGGCAAGGGGTCTGCGGTCAAAATTTCGGGGTTAAGGGCCTGGAAGCGCTGCCGCAGGCCATCCTCCACCCCGCCATACACCAGCTGGAGCAGCTGGTCGCGCTCCATGGCCCTGGCCAGGGTGTAGGCGCCCAGGGCCGGTGGAATCGGCGAGGCGGACGGGGGAGTGATCTCGGTGGTCGCCGTATCATTCGCAAAAAGGGCAGCGACCTGCTCGAGGTTCGCGTCCATGCTGGGTGAGGCCACGGCAATGGGGGCTTCAGGCGTAGAGGGTTCGGAGTCCGAGAAGATCACCGGCTTGCGGATGGCGTCGCCCACGGCAGCCAGCCCCCCCGTGCCGGTAGGCGGCACGGCCAGATCCCGGGTCTCCTCTTCCTGGATGATGGGCGGCTGGGGCGCAGTGCCGGCCTCACCGGGTTCGCCGCCACGCCTTGCCTCTGCATCCAGATCAGGTACCGAGGCCGGATCCCCGCTCCACAGCATGGCGCCCCCGGCTAGGGCAAGGGCCAACACAAAGCAGGCCGCCGCGGCCCGGTACATCAAGGCAAAGCGCACGGGCCGGGCCAGGTGGGTCACATCCTTGCTGCTGGCGTGCACCAGGGCCCAGCCGGCCTTCTTTTTGTTGCGCAGAATACAACCCAGCATGGCCTTGTGGCACAGGCGGATGATCTTACGCGGATGCCCGCCCGAGAGACGATACACCGCCAGATAGCCCGGCAGGGTAAAGCGGTCTTGCTGCCTGGTGTTGGCGCAGGCCTTGGCCATGCGGTGACGGATCATGGCGCGGGTCTGCCAGAAGGTCAGGGGCCCAAGCACCGTGAATTCATTGATGCGGTCCGCCACATTAGGATGCTTGCGGATCATCTCCGCAAACTCCGTCTGGGCAAAGATGACAATCTGCAGCAGCTTAGTATTGTTGGTTTCGTAATTGAGCAGCTCCCGCAGCACCTCCAGGCACTCATGGGAGATCTTCTGCCCTTCGTCGATGATGAGCACCACCAGCACGCCTTCATCCACGGCGGCCTTGAAGAGGTGGTTTTTCACCGCCTCCTTGAGCTGCCACTCGCTGAGCCCGGCCGGTGCTTCTTCCTGGAGGAACATGGCATGCAGCACCTCCAGCATGGCCCGGGGCGAGGAGAAGTGGGGGTCCAGCAGCAGGTGGGAGCGTACCTGGGCATCCCGGTTCAGGTTCCTGAGCAGCAGCCGGCACAGGGTACTTTTGCCTGCGCCCACCTCCCCAAGGACCACATTGAGGCCGCGCATGAGCCGAACGGAAATCTCCAGCCGGTGCAGACAATCCAGGTGCTGCGGGGATTCGTAAAAGAACTCCGGATCCGGCGAGTTGGAGAAGGGCTCTTGCTTCAGTTCCAGCAGTTTCAGATAGCTCATGGCGCGGCCTCGCTCGTGCATCGATGATGGAGATGCTATTCCTTGGCTTCAAGGCTTTGCTGCACCTTGCGGTCAATTTCCTCAATGGTGCTCTGGATTTCGCCAGGCGCCCATTCTTCCAGGATGGTGGGGGTGAGGAAGACCAGGATTTCAAGCCCGTCATCGCTCTTGCTTTCGCCCTTGAACAACCACCCCAGGACCGGCACATCCTTGGCGTAGGGCAGACCGTAATCGGTGCTGAATTCCCGTTTGATCTGCAGGCCTGAGATGACCACGGTTTCCCTGTTCCTGACCACCAAGGACGTTTGGGAGGAGCGCTTGTCGATGATGGGATAGCCGTACACGGTTTCCGTGAAGTCCACGGAGTCCTGGGTGACCAGAATATCCATGCGCATGTGCGTATCATCAATGACATGGGGCCCGATGCGAAGCTCAAGCAGGGCGTTTTCGAACTTCACATCAATCTTGTCATTGGTTGCCACAGGGTACGGAATCCTCTGGCCATTCTGAATCACGCCCACTTCATTATCCATGGTGACGATGGAGGGGCTGGAGAGAATCTTGACAAGGTTTTCCTTCTCCAGTGCATTGAGCTGCACTTCCAGGAAGTTTTCGCCCAGCACCCCAAAGATCAGGCCCATGGAGGCGCCGCTGGTCAGGGTCTTTTCCATGAAGTTCAAGCCGTAGCCCGTGGGCGCCGCGCCAATGCCCAGGGGGTTGGTGAAGGTGTACGTGCCATCTTCCTCCACCTTGCCATTCTGAATACCCGGGATGACGTAGAGGTCCTGGTAGCCATCCACACGATCATTGCGCATCCAGAAGCCGTAGCGCATGCCAAGGTCGCGGGCCACCTGGGTTGACGCCTCAACAATATTGGCTTTGATCTTGATCTGCTTCTGCGGCCGGTCGAGCTTGTCGATGATGGCGAAGGCCCGCGCCATCTTTTCGGGATTGGTGGTGATGATGAGGGAGTTGGTGGCGCTATCCAGGGAGACGGTGCCATCCAAACACCCCTTGAACTCCACACGATCCCCCCTGGTCACCGCTGTGGCGTTGTAATCGACAATGCTCTTTCCGGAGGATGAGTCGGCAAGCCTGAGTTCGATTTCCTTTTCATCCTTGGCGCATTCGCGCTTCAGCACCACCTGGAGGATGGTGAACGCCAAAGAGGCGAGCTTGTTGTTGTAGCGAATGGGCACCACTTCCGTCTGGTCATCATACCGCAACTGCTTGAGCAGCCGCTTTTCCTTCTCAGTCTCGGTGATGGCCTTCAAAATATCCGCGTCGTTCTTCACATCATCAAGGGTCATGACGCGCACAATCTCGCCTTCCCAACGGTAGGTGAGGCCATTGGTGGTGACAATGCCCTCGAACACCTGGTCCCAGGGCTTCTTGTCGATGTTCACGGTCACCTTGCCGGCGATGTTGGGCGAGAGCATCACGCTCTGGTTGCCAGCGCGGGAAAGGGCCTTGAGCACTGCCGCCAGGTCTGCCTCATGCATGCGCAGGGAGACCAACCGGGTGGGCAGCGGGCGCCCTGGGTTGGTGTTCACGGGCTGGGGCCGCCGCCGCTCCATGAGTTTTGGAGCCTTGTAGGTTGGCGAATGCCCCTGTGCTTGTTCGGCAACGGCCTTCCACTTTTCCAGGAAGGCGTCCTTCTGGGGCTCCTGCTTCTTGCAGCCTGCAACGGCAGCAAGGACGAACAGTACCGTCACTGCCAGAGCCATGCGTGGAATAAGGCGCGTGTTCATAAGGCATTCCTGTGCGTGTTAGTAAAGCGTGAGGTTGTCTTCGGACAGGGGCAGGAAGTACTGGTCCACAATGTCGCCCGTTGCGTTGCGCTGCCCGAGGATCACCTGATTCAACTTGATGTTGGTCAAAAACACACCCTGGGCATCAGCAATTTCTTCACCAGTTTCGTATTCGAGGCCGTTGATGATGGCGTACACCACGTCGTCCACCTCTACGTAGCCCGTGTAGCGCAGCTTCAGATTCTCTGCGGAAGCAAGTTCGCCAACTTTGGCCTGCAGCTGCTGCTCCACAGCGTCCCGAACCCGGTCGTAAAAGGGGTTGTTGGTCCAGGGGCTTTCCGCCTGTTCCAGCTTGTACAGTTCAATCTCGCTGAACTTCTCTTGCTGGGCCTGGGCCAGAACCTTGGTCTTTATGGCTTCCAGCTGATCATTGGTCATCCCCACCTCGCCTGCCGTGGGTTTGTCCTCGCCCAGCAGGGAGTACAGGAGGAACCCCAGAAGCAGGACACCAACGATGATCAGCAGTATTTGTTCACGTTTGGCCATGGCGTGCACCTTTCCTTGCGTGGCTCGGAACCGGGGAGCTCTCCGCCGTCGGTTATTTCTTCTTGGCCGGCTGGGCCGCCGCCGGGGCCGGTTCCGTGGCATTGCTGGAGAGGACGGCCAGGCGAACCTTCATGGTGTACATCAGGCCGCGCGCCGCCTCCTGAGCCACAATCTGCTGAATATGTTTGACGTACTGCACCGCCCCCAGTCGTTTGAGGAACTCCCGGAAATCGGCGTATTCCCCGGAAAACTCGCAGTTCACCAGCAGCTGGTTGGGGTCCTCGGCCAGGGAGGCCGGGTCCGGCTGGATGTTGGTGGTTTCGAGGCCGGACAAGGTGGCCATGCGGTTAATCATGTCCGTGGCCTTGTCCACTTCGTCCTGCTTCATGGGCACGGTTTGCACCAGCTCCAGCTCAGTCAGCACCTTGCGGTCAAAGTCGCCCTTGAGCTTCATGTACACAGGGTACAGAAACTCCTGCTTCCTGATTTCGTTTTTGGTGCGGGCGATTTCCGTATCCAGCCGGGCCACCTTGTTGCGTGACTCCATGTTCCCGAAGTAGGCCACCAGGAGGATGACCACCAGGTAGATGCCTATCTTCACCAGACTTTGCTGGGGAATGCCGATGGATTTCAGGTCTGCCATGGCGATTCACCTCACACCATGTTGATGTGCACCGTGAAGCGAAGCACCGAACCCGAGGTGCTGAACTCTTCCACGGAACGCTTGTGGATGATGGGCAGGCCGAACAGCTTGGAATTCTCCAGCCGGATGAGGAAGCTGGTGAGCACCAGTTCATAGTTTTCCGGACTGCCGAGCACCACACCGTCCAGAATAAGCAGCCTGGGCGCCCGGGTGGTGGAAGCCTTGGTCGGTTTTTTGCTAGTCGCTTTGGCTTCAGGCAGGTCGGCGCCGTATTCCATGTCCAGGGTGACGATGCGCACCTCGGACGGAGTGAGCTCGGACAGCTCCTTGAACACGGCCAGACTTTCAAAAATCTTGGCCGCCCGTTTGAGCTGCTTGTTCTTTTCGTTAACCTTCTGGGCCCACTTGAGCAGCTCCTCTTCCGTGGCCTGCGGAACGAACTGGGCCAGCCGCCCCTGCTGCACCTGCAACTCTGCCTGGCGGCTGCCAATGACCGTCTGCTGCCAGAAAAAAATGCCGCCTAGCAGGGCCACGGCGGCCAGGAACCCGAGGAAGACCACCAGGTCCACCCGCTTGAGCTGGCGCTGCTTTTCCTTGTCCTTGAAGGTGTACAACAAATTTGGGGTGATGGTGTTGTTGGACAACCCCAGGGCCACCACCAGATTGTAGTCCAGGCGATCGCTGGGATCCATGGACGCCGCGGCATTGACGCCTGCCTGGCCGCCGGGGGCCAAGGGGTCCAGCAACTGATGGGCGATGCCCAGCTGGGAGTGGATAAAGTCGATGAGCAGCTGGTTGGTGCAGATTTCGCCGGAAAAGAAGATCTTTTCCACGCGGTCCTTGCCCATGGTGGTGGTGTGGTACTCGAAGGTCCGCTCCACCTGCCGCACTAAACGTTCCACTGCCGGGCGGATCATGCGCAGCACGTCCTGTTCCGACAGCTCGCCGCCGGCCTCGCCAGCAGCCATGCCCTGCCCCAGGAGCTTTGCCCGCAGCACGTGTTTGGCCTGCTCCACGGTCAGCGCCCTGGGCGTCGCCGGGGCCAGCAGGGTTTCGTCATCCAGCTGCAGATTGATGACGGAATCCCCAGGCATGGAGATATTCGCGCCACCGCGCCCCATCATATTGTAATTCTCCATCAAGGCTTCCACCATGGAATTGGTGCCAGCCTTGATGCCGCGGGAGAGCACGATATTGTCGTCAATGAAAATGTCTATGCGTGACCAGTTCCGGCCAACATATAGATGCGCGTAGGTCTTGGAACCGGCGTCGATCCACCGACTGCGGAACAGGGTCTGGATGGCGATGGGGGAGATGGTGGCGCCAGCGAGCTTGATGCCAGCCCGGCCAAACAGGGCCTTGAGCTCCTCCACCTGCTTGCGGGGCGCCAGGTACACCATGATGGAGAGCTTGGGCTGCCCCTTGTCCATCACCTCGCCCTGCACCTCGAAATCCAGGACGAACTCACGCTCGTCAAACTGCTTCTCGCGCTTCACGGTCCAGAAGACCGCTTCCTGGATCTGCCCGCGGGGCACCTTGGGGATGAGCACATGCCACAACTCGGCCTTGGCCGAGGAGATAAGGGACCAACACTCCGTCCCCTTGGCATTGCCGGCAAACTTGCGCAGCTCCGAGGCCAGAAACCCGGCGAACCCTGGAGAATCCGGATGCTCGTTGGCCGAGTACGGGATGCGGGCCACCCCCAGCAGCCGGGATCGGCCGCCAGACTGGCTGACCCGGGCAAGGCGCAGGCTGTCCGGGCCAATGTCCACCCCCACCACCAAGCCAGCACCGCCACCCTTGGGCGGGCGCACGGGCCGGGAGGCCTTGGACGCCAGGGAGGCCAGTCGCGCCCCCTTGACCTTGGGTATCGCCGACGCCGCGGCAGCCTGACCCTCGCCAGCCGAGCCGCCCGCCTGCGGAGACGCCGCAGGAGCACGAGCGCCAGTCTCGCCCTTGCCCTTGCCGCGGATGATATCCAGCAGCCGCTCCGTCGATGTCGTCTTGCCACCAGCCGCCATAGTTGCTCTCCGGTTGCTGCCTTGTGACCCCACACCCAGGGCCGCCGTGCGATCCCAAAATCCGACCTTTGCTGCCCCTGCAAACGCCCTGCACCATGCTGCAAGTCGCTGCAAACACGCTGCGTCTCGGGTCGCCGTTTCCGCATCTCGTCAGTTGTCAGAATCCACATCAGCACTTGTAGCTCTGCTTTCGAGTCCGGTTATACCGCAACCCGAATACAATGGCAAGCACAAATCTTATGTTTTGATCTAGTTCTTACTCTTGTCGCTCTCTATAACCGCAAATTCACCATGCGACTTTCTTTTCTACACTTTGTCTAGACTTTGTATAACATTAATCATGATCGTTGTTGCAATAAAACCATTGAAATTAAAGCAGCTTTTTCCGGTATCACAGGCCGCTGTAGCATTATGATCGTCTAAAAAAATATTATGCTGTCGAACTGTTGCCAGCAAACTGGAAAAACGAACTTCTACAGTCACTTTTGCATGGTTGTGCACCCAGAATACTGCAGTACACTCCATGAACAACAGGTTACTGCTGAGAAATCACGGTTCAATCACGTTTCAACATATGATACATTGCAGTTTGCTTGCGTGAACTCAGCCACATATCAGTCACCCCCCGCCAAAATTGACGGTTTTCCGTGGGAACGGAGCCCAGCCTGTCGACGCACCACGCTGTTTCACACACGTAAAACGCCCCCGCCGCACAAGGCGACGGGGGCGCAACACGGTGTCCTGATGGTGCCAGCTTCAGGGCACGCTGGGGGGAGTACGCGTCAGCAGTGCATAGCAATCGGGCCGACGGTCGCGAAAAAAGCCCCAGATGCGTTTCTGGGCCCGCAGGGCGTCCAGATCAAAGCGGACCACCCGCACGGCTTCTTCCTGGCGATCCGCCTGCGCGGCAATGGCGCCGGTGGAGTCCGTGATGAAGGACGTGCCATAAAAGGTGATGCTGCAACAGGCGCCGCGTTCGGTGCCCACGCGATTGGCGGCCACCACGGGGGTGAGGTTGGCGCCGGCGTGGCCTTGCATCACGCGCTGCCAGTGGGGCTGGGTGTCCACCCCGGGCTCTTGGGGCTCGGAGCCGATGGCCGTGGGGTACAGCAGCACGTCTGCCCCCAGCAGGGTCATGGCCCGGGCGGCCTCGGGGAACCACTGGTCCCAGCAAATGCCCACCCCTACCCTGCCGTAGCGGGTCTGGTGCACCAGAAAGCCCGTGTTCCCGGGGGCAAAGTAGAACTTCTCCTCGTAGCCGGGACCATCGGGGATGTGCGTTTTGCGGTAGACGGGCTTGGCGGCGCCGTCTGCATCCACCAGCACGCAACTATTATAATAGCGGGGCTCGTCGCCGCTGTCGTCGCGTTCAAAGAAACTCACGGGCAACACCACCTCCAGTTCCGCGGCCAGGGCCGCAAGGCGGCGCACGTCCGGATGCCCGGCCAGGGGACGGGCCCAGGCAAAGAAGGCGGGATCTTTGTCCTTGCAAAAATAGGGGGTGGTGAGCAATTCCTGGAGGCAGATGACCTGCGCGCCCATGGAAGCCGCCTGGCGAACGAGGTCGCAGGCCTTGTCCAGGGTGCGGGCCTCGTTGTCCTCCCAGGCCAGCTGCACCACGCCAAGGGTCAGGGGCAGGGGCATGGAGTCACGTCCTGTACGTGGGCTTGGTGCGTTGGGGGGCGGAGAACTTTTTGGCGTCCAGCCCGTACTTTTTCACCTTGTAGTTGACGATGCGGTAACTCACTCGCAGATCCCGCGCAGCCTGCAGCATGTTGCCGCGGGCCTTCTTGAGGGCATCCACCAGGATTTCCTGCTCGAACTTGGCCACGGCCTCGCAGAAGGAGAGGTTGTTCTCCGTGGAGGAACTTTCCGCCGTTTGCAGCGAGGGAGGCATGTGGTACGTGCGGATGACTTCCTCATCGCAGATGAGCACGGCGCGTTCGATGCAGTTCTTCAGTTCCCGCACGTTGCCGGGCCAGTGGTACTGCGTGAGCAGATCGATGGCCGGGGTGGAGATGCGTTTGATTTCCTTGGCGTACTCCCCGGCATATTGCCTGAGAAAATGCTCGGCCAGGGGCAGCACATCTTCCCGGCGCTCCCTGAGGGGCGGAATGAAGATGGGGAACACGTTGATGCGGTAGTACAAGTCCTCGCGGAACTTGCCTTTTTCCACCAGTTCTTCCAGGGGCTGGTGGGTGGCGCATACCAGGCGCACATCCACGCTCACGCTGTGCTCGCTGCCCAGGCGCTGGATTTCCTGTTCCTGGATGGCCCGCAGCACCTTGGCCTGGGCGCCGGTGGAGAGTTCGCCGATTTCATCCAAAAACAGCGTGCCCTGATGGGCCAATTCAAAGAGGCCTTTCTTGGTTTGCACGGCGCCGGTGAAGGCGCCCTTCTGGTAGCCAAAGAGTTCGCTTTCCACCAGTTCCGAGGGCAGGGCGGCGCAATTGAGCTTGATGAAGGCCTTGTCCCGCCTGGGGCTGGCCAGATGGATGGCCTCGGCCAGCAGCTCCTTGCCCGTGCCAGACTCCCCGCGCAACAGCACCGTGGCCCGGCTGGGGCCCACCTGGGCCGTCTGGCTCAAGACCAGCCTCATGGCCTTGGACGACGCCACAATGTTGGCAGTGGCCGGTCCGCCTTCAAGCTGGGTGCCGGAATACAGCCCCTGGGCCATCAGGTGGCGCTGGCGGGCCATCTCCTCCTGCAGGTAGGCGGCCTGGGTGGCGATCATCCCGGCCACCACCTCCAGGAACCGGCACTGCGCCTCCAGGATTTCCAGGTCATCGCAGGGAGTATCCACGGAGAGGGTGCCGATGATTTCCGGACCGTGCTCCTGGTCGCGATTGGGTGCCAGCACCGGCACGCACAGGAAGGCCAGGGAGGCAAGCTCTGCCTCGCTGCGGCCGAAAGCCTTGTTGAGGAAGGCCGGATGTTCCTTCATGCGCGTCACCACCAGGGGTTGCCCCGTGGTGAACACTTGCCCGGTGACGCCTTGCCCTGGCTCGTAGGTGGTCTGGGCGTTCTTGACCTGGCCGTGGGTCAAGGAGAGCTTGAGGTGCTGGGTTTCAGGGTCAAAGATCATCAGATGCGGCCGCTGAAAGCCGTGGTTTTCCGCCAGGGCCTTCAGGATGTTCTTCAGACTGATCTGAAACGGCGCCTGCGGCCCCATGCCGGCAAGGATTTGCCGCAAGGTGCCCAGATATGGCGCGAGGTCGCGCGAGATGTCCCTGCCGAGGGTGGCGTGTGCGATCATGCTGTCCTCCGTCAGGATGCCGGGAAAGCGCTCGCTTGGCTGGCTGCGGCCTCCACACCCAGGGCGATGGCCTTGAGGTTCAGGGGGGCGATGGCCGGCTTGAGGGTGGCGCGCACGGCCTCTTCCAGGGCATCCGGCCCAAAGGGAAAGAGTCCCAGGGCCAGGGCCGCACCCAGCAGGGCCAGATTGCCGCTCTGCACGGCGCCGGCCTGTTCGCCCAGGGCCCGGCAGGGCAGGAACAGGCAGCCCCCGGCACAGGCGGAGGCCGCCGCCTGGATAGTCGCCAGATCCGGCCGCGATTCCTTGCCCAGAGACACGTTCACCGGCTCAATGAAGTCCGTGGAGGACACCACCTTGCCGCCCGGCCGCAGCATGGGCAGGGCGCGGTAGGTTTCCAGCGGTTCAAATCCAAGCAAGACGTCGGCTTCGCCCGGCCCCACCCGGGGGCTCTTGAGGCCGCCCAGCAGGATGGTGGATTCCACCACCCCGCCGCGCTGGGCCATGCCGTGCACTTCGCCGGAGGTCACTTCCAGGCCCCGCAGCAGGGCCGCCTTGGCCAGCAAATTGGTGGCCGTCAGGGTGCCCTGGCCGCCCACGCCGGTCAGCAGAATACGCATGGTGTGCATCCCCTTCCCTCCTCTACTTTTTCTTCG
>JAIWOE010000257.1 GCA_020217165.1 Desulfovibrio sp.
GGGCGTCCACCCCATTGAGCCGTGGCATGAGGATGTCCAGCACCACCAGCTGAAACGGCTCGCCCCGGTCCAGGGCTGCAGCGTAGACGGCCACGGCCTCGCGGCCGTCGCAGGCTTCATGACACTGGCCGAATTTGCCGAGCATGTGCACGGCTACGGCGCGCATGGGCCGCGAGTCGTCGGCGATGAGACTCCGCAACGGTTGGCTCGTCTACGGCTGGTTCGTCATGGGTGGCCTGCCTCCCGGCCCGGACTGCGCAAGGCTCATTCGAAGTAATTACAGATCCTGAAACCCTTGTTCTTGAGGGTTTCGTCCCGCAGGGCCTGGAGCAGGTCGTGCCGGGCCATTTCCTGCACCAGTTCCGCAAAACTGATGCGCGGCTCCCAGCCCAGGGTGCGTTTGGCCTTGGCCGGGTCGCCCAGCAGGGTTTCCACTTCCGTGGGCCGGAAGTAGCGCGGATCCACGCTCACCACCACGTCTCCAACGGACAAACCTTTGAAACTCAAGGAAATTTCCTGCCCGTCCACCTGGATGCGCCGCGGGGTGAGTCCGGCCACCACCCCGTGCTCCGCCAGGCCTTCGCCCTGCCAGGCAATCTCCATGCCCAGCTCGCGGCCGGCCAGGGTCACGAATTCCCGCACGCTGTGCTGCTCCCCGGTGGCCACCACGTAATCGTCCGGGGTGTCACGCTGCAGGATCATCCACATCATCTCCACGTAATCCTTGGCATGTCCCCAGTCGCGCAGGGCATTCAGGTTGCCTAGGTACAGCCTGTCCTGCAGGCCTAGGGCAATGCGGGCCAGGGCGCGAGTGATCTTGCGGGTCACAAAGGTCTCCCCGCGCAGGGGGGACTCATGGTTGAAGAGGATGCCGTTGCAGGCGAACATGTCGTACGCTTCGCGATAGTTCACCGTAATCCAATAGGCATAAAGCTTGGCGCAGGCATACGGGCTGCGGGGGTAGAAGGGCGTGGCCTCGGTCTGGGGCACTTCCTGCACCAGGCCGTAGAGCTCCGAGGTGGAGGCCTGGTAAAAGCGTGATTTTTGCTCAAGACCCAGGATACGCACGGCTTCCAAAATGCGCAGGGTGCCCAGGGCGTCTGCGTTGGCGGTGTATTCAGGAGATTCGAAGGATACCTGGACGTGACTTTGCGCCGCCAGATTATAAATCTCATCCGGCTGGGACTCTTGGATCACGCGAATCAGATTGGTGGAGTCCGTTAAATCGCCGTAATGCAGGATAAGTCGGCGTTCCTTCTCGTGCGGATCCTGGTACAGATGGTCGATGCGCTCGGTGTTGAAAAGGGAGGCCCGGCGTTTGATGCCGTGCACCACGTAGCCTTTCTCCAACAAGAGTTCGGCAAGATACGCGCCGTCCTGCCCGGTAATGCCGGTAATGAGTGCTGTTTTCCGTGTCATGCGGGGAGATTCCAAATGAGGTAAGATGGATTGAACCTGGAAAGCACGGTACTCTACGCCGTATGGCGCGCTGGCGTCAACAACGGGAGCGTCAACCCTCCCTTGATTCCGGCCCTGGCCCGCGCTAAAGACGCACGGCATCCTCAACACACGCGGCTGTTGCTCCAATGCGACGGCCCGATGCAGACACAGGAATGATCATGAAACACATGGTGCTGACCTTGTTGCTTTTCCTGCTTCCCGCCACCGCGGCGGCCCAGTCCGTGGCCGCCTGCGACGACCCCAAGGTGCTCGACCACGTGCAGCACATCGCCCGGGACATGATTTCCCAACGCCACGGGCCCGAAGTGGCCAGCGAGGTGGGGCTGACTCTGGCAGACATCCAGACCCTGCGCACGGCTCCCGATGGCCTGTCCCGCACCTGCCGGGGCGTACTGTCCGTGCAGCGTCGCGCCGGCTCCGCAGCCTCGCCGCAATACCTGACTTATACCATTGAAACCCAACTGGGCGGCCGGACCTTCATCCGCTTTTCCGACGCCATCTTCGTGCCACCGCAATAGCCAAATCCGTGGCCCCCTTCTCCCCACCAGACCATGCAAACATGGCCTGGTGTCGGGGGGGGGAGACAACAGGCGTCCTGCAACGCCGAGTGGTTGCGCTGCATCCATATGACGTTGCAGCTGGACTCAGACACTCAAGGTGGCTTGCACAAAGACCATCACGAACAGTGCCACCGTCTCCACCACGCCCAGGGTCATCAGATAGTTGCCGAACCCCTTGCCGGTTTCGGCCAGGGCATCGGCTCCTGCGGCGCCCGCCCGCCCCTGGAACCAGGCCGAAAAGCCCATGGCCAGCCCGCCCACCAGCCCGGCCGCAAGCATGGCCGGCCAGGCGATGAAGGCCGGCTCCCCGGCGGCCGCCGCGGCCAGGGCCTGGTTGCACAGGCCGTTCATGGCGTTCATGAGGATCATGCCATAAATGGTCTGGGACAGGGGTGCCCCAATGAACGCGATGATGATGAAGGGCGCGGCCCGGTTCTGCGCGTAACATTTTTTCCAGGCTCCAATGCCGGCCATGCCGGCTGCGCCTGTGCCAAGGGCCGATCCCATGGCTGCCATGCCCAGCGCCATGGCCGCGCCAGCCTTGCCCAGGGCCGCCATCATCTGAATATCCATAGATTCATGCTCCTTCTGCCGGCGAGGGACGAGCGCCCTCCCCCGCCATGGTTGCTTCTTGTGCGCCAGCCAGGGGACTGACCGTGGCTGGCCGTCGGGACGTGGTAAAGGGCGTATAGGGCCGCCCGCCCCAGGTCAGGCCCATGTGGTTGGCAAATTCCAGGGTGTTCAGGCGCACGCCGTGCACCAGAACCCCCATGCAGGCCAGCAGGATGTTGCCCGCATGGCCCACGAAGAGGATGCCCGCCGCCAGGAGGCCCGAGACGGGGCCGGCAATGCCGTCCCCCAGGGCCATCTGGTTCACGGCCTGGGCCGTGGCCAGGGAGGCCGCGCCCACGGCGTACAGACGCACGTAGGAGACCACATCCACAAAATTGCTGACAAAGTTCAAGGGCAGCATCACATGGCTGGTCCACCGCGCCCTGAGCTGGGCCAGGGGAGTCATGAACAGCACGATGAGCAGGGCCGAGACCCCCAGCAGCCAAAGTCCCCACGTCGGAAACGCCTCGCCCAGCACCATCAGCCGTGCGGCGAAATACATGGTCCAGACCACGCCCAGCCAGCCCACCTGGGCCAGGGCCTGGGTGGACGGCCACAGTCGCAGGACGCTCCAGAGGCGCGCCAGGGACAGGTGCACCGCGCCCAGCAGGAAGCACAGGGCCATGAGGTTGCGGTCGGCCGACTCGCCCGTCAGCCAGTCCAGCCGCAGGCCTTCCAACGGTCCAGGCAGCCTGACCGCACCGAACCAGACCCCGGTGAGGGCGCCCCAGGCCACCGTGGCCACGCTCATGACCAGTAGCAGGGAAAACGCCCGCCGCGGGATGCGTGGCAGCAGCCGCCGGCCCAGGAGAGATGCCGTCAGGAAGAGCAGGCCGTAACCGGCATCCCCCACCAGCATGGCAAAAAACAGACTCAGGAAGACCAGCATGGGCGCGCCCACGTCGGCTTCTGCATATCCCGGCAGGATGCCCACGGCCTCGAAGACGGTGCGGACGGGATCCAGCCAGGACGGATACCGCAAGAGGGTAGGCGGCTGGGCTTCCGGATCCGATTCCTCCGCCACCTCTTGCGCCGCGGGCGCAGCCAGGGCGGCCCAGCCCTGGGCGACGCAGGCCTGGATTACGGCGGCGGCGGCATCCTCGGGCACAAACCCCCGCAGGTGCGCCACCGGAGTGCCGGCATCCAGCATGGCCATGCCCTGCCGGGCCTCGATCCAACGCAGGCCCAGGATCAGATCCGCGGAAAACTGTTCCAGGACGTCGCGCCGGGCGGCCACCTCGGCCAGGGCCTGCCGTACGGCCTCCAGCCGGGCGCGTTTTTGCTCCAATAGACGATCCACATCCGCCAGGGCACGGGGGGGCCAGGGCAGGGGGGGCACGGCAAGCTCCGGCGGCGGGCCAAGGCTCACCAGCACCTGCAGCGAGTCAGTCCCGGCCAGGGGGGTACCCACGGCCTGCCAGCTGGCATCGGCCACATGGGGCAGGGCCATGTTCCGCGGGACCCGATACAAGGTCAGCACCACACCGGCGGCACGCAGGGCTGCCAGGTCGTCCACGGAATAGTTCCCCAGGGGCGCCACGGCCTCGCGTTCATGCCGCAGGGTGTCCAGGGCCTCGGTCAGACGCTCCTGTTCGTCCAGCAGGGAGCGCGCCCGCTCCAGCAGCGCCTCGGGAGCCATGGCGGCCGGGGTGTCACCGTCCCGGGCCGACGTCGCCGGCAGCTGCTCCAGCACCCTGCGGACCCTGGCCAGGCGGCCGGCCAGGGCATCGCCATCGGCGGCCGGTGTCTGCGGTTCCGCCTGGGCCACCGCCGTCAGATGCACCACCCCCAGCGCGCCCAGGGCCGCCAGGGCGAGGTCTCGGTCCGCAGCGGGACACAACAAATCCAGGCGCTGCATGGGGACAATCACGAGGTGCTCCTCCGGCGTTCCTTCTGGCGGCCCTTGGCCATCTTGGCCCGGGCCACGGCCGCGGTTTCCAGGTCTCCCA
>JAIWOE010000258.1 GCA_020217165.1 Desulfovibrio sp.
GAATTCCTGGACGAGCAGTGCGATCCCAAGGAAGCCGCCACCGTGGCCACCAAGATCGTGCAGGATGATTCCATTGTCGGCATCGTGGGCCACCTGTGCTCCTCCGCCCACCTGGCCGCCCTGCCCAACTACGTGAAGAAAGGCATCGTCGCCATCTCCCCCACCGCCACCAACGTCACCATTTCCGAAAAGAACAAGGACAAGGACGGCAAGGCCTGGAGCTTCCGCGTCGTGTACCTCGACGACTTTCAGGGCGCGTTCTTGGCCCGGTATGCCTCCCAGGTGCTGGGCCTCAAGGCCATCGCCGTGTTCTATGAGAACAACGACTACGGCATCGGCCTGAAGGATGCCTTTGTCAATGAAGCCAAGAAGATCGGTCTGACTGTGGTGGGTGAGGAAGGCTACATGAAGGGCGCTTCTGACTTCACGCCTCAGCTCACCGCCCTCAAGGCCAAAAACCCCGACGGCCTGTTCATCTCTGGCTACTACAACGAAGGCGCCCTCATCGCCACCCAGGCCAAAAAGCTGGGCATGGATGTGGCCAAGTTCGGCGCCGACGGCCTGGACAACGCCGACTACATCAAGCTGGCCGGTGACGCCGCCGAAAACACCTACCTGACCGTGCCCTTCCTGGCTGAAGCTGCCGGGCCGGACGCTCAGGCCTTCCTGACCAAGTTCAACGAAACCTACAAGCGGGAATCCGACTGGATGAGCGCCAACGCCTTCGACGCCACCGGCGTGCTGCTGGAAGCCGTGAAGGTCGCCGGGACTGACCGCGCCAAGGTGCGTGACGCCATTGCCGCCATGAACAGCGTGGAAACCGGCTTCCATGGCATCACCGGCATCACGTACTTTGACGATAAAGGCGACTGCGTAAAGAATGCCTTCGTCAAGCTGGTCAAGGGCGGCACCTTTGTGCCCGCAGACAAGCAAATGGAATAATCGGGGCCCGGCTGAGCAAGCAAGAGCCTCACGGAGACAGGCTGGGCCGGCGCAACAGGTCCAGCCTGTTTCCATTCCAGGCAGTGGCGCTTTTTTCGTTCACCCTCCAGCTTTTCCCAGGCGGTCGCCGTGTTAGAGCAACAACTCGTCAACGGGCTGACTCTCGGGGTCATTTACGCCCTCATCGCCGTGGGCTACACCATGGTTTACGGAGTCATCGAACTCATCAACTTTGCCCATGGCGAAGTGTACATGATCGGGGCGTTCCTGTGCGTGACCTTCATCACGGCTTTGGGCCTTCCTTTTTACGTGTCCATGCTGCTGGCCATGGGGTGCGCGGCGGGCATCGGGGTCACCATAGATCGCGTGGCGTATAAACCGCTACGCGCCTCGCCCCGGCTGGCGGTGCTCATCACCGCCATCGGGATGTCCATTTTTCTGCAGAACCTGGCCATGATCATCTGGGGCAGCCGGCCGGTGCCCTTTCCGCAGGACGCCGTGCCCGCGTATTTGAAGGAAACGGCCTTCACCTTCAGCGGCGTGCACCTTACCTGGCTCCAGCTGTTCATCTTTGCCGTGACCTTCAGCATGATGCTCCTGCTGTACGTCATCATCAACCACACCCGCATGGGCACGGCCATGCGCGCCCTGGCCCAGAACCGAACCTGCAGCCAGCTCATGGGCGTGAACGTGAACCGCGTCATCGCCTTCACCTTTGCCCTGGGTTCTTCCATGGGCGCCGTGGCCGGGGTGCTGGTGGCCGTGTATTACAACACCCTTTCCCCCACCATGGGCTACGTGGCCGGCGTCAAGGCCTTTGCCGCGGCCGTGCTAGGGGGCATCGGCTCCGTGCCAGGGGCCATGCTAGGGGGTATTGTGTTGGGCATTGCCGAGGCCCTGGGGGCCGGCTACGTCTCCTCCCTGTACCGTGATGGCGTGGCCTACGCCGTGCTCATCGCGGTCATCATTTTCCGACCCTCGGGCCTGCTGGGCAAGGCCTTGGTGGAGAAGGCGTAACGACCATGCCCAAGAAATTCCTCCTCCCCCTCTTTCTGGCAGTGGCCCTGGTCTTTCCCCTGCTGCCCTTTGCCAACGATTACGTGCTCCACGTCGTCACCCTGGTGATGGTGTACATGGTGCTGGCCATGGGCCTGAACGTGCTGCCCGGCTTTTGCGGCCTGCTGGACCTTGGGTTCGTGGGCTTTTACGGCGTGGGCGCCTACACCGCCGGCCTGCTCACGGTGCATTACGGGGTGAGCCTGTGGATCATGGTCCCGGCGGCGGTACTCAACGGCGCCCTGTGGGGCGTGGTGCTGGGGGCGCCGACCCTCAGGCTTTCGGGCGACTACTTCGCCATCGTCACCTTTGGCTTTGCCGAACTGGTGGTGCTGTTCCTGACCAACGAAATCTGGCTCACCCGCGGCCCCCTGGGGCTGCCGGGCATTGATCCCGTGAGCGTGGACCTCTCCTTCCTCAATCCGGCCTGGATCTACGAGTTCGAGGGAGAGCGCCCCTATTTCTACCTGGGACTGGCCATGCTGGCCCTGGTGTACGTGACCATGCGCCGGCTGGAGGATTCCCGCCTGGGCCGGGCCTGGCTGGCCATCCGGGAAGACCAGCTCGCCGCCGCCAGCTGTGGCGTGAATATTTACGCCTACAAGATCATCGCCTTTGGCATCTCCGCCGGTGTGGGCGCCCTGGCTGGCTGCTTCTTTGCCCGCTGGACGCTCTTCCTCTCCCCAGATATGTTCAAATTCTGGGAATCATTCCTCATTTTGTGCATGGTGGTGCTGGGCGGCCTGGGGAACATCCACGGGGCCATGGTGGGGGCGGCCATCCTTATCGCCCTGGGCGAGGTGCTGCGCGTGGTGCTGCCGCAGTTGGGCCTGCCCAATGAAGCCCGGTTCCTGGTGTACGGGTTGATCATGATCTTCATCATGCGTTTCAAACCAAAGGGCTTCTTCCCCAAAATCGCCGCTGCCGGAGAAGCCAACCCCTTGATCAAGCGCCTGCGCGCCCAGCTCGAACAGCATGGAGGAACCTCCCGATGACCGCCCCCGCTCCGCTTCTGAAAGTAGATCAGGTCTACAAGCGCTTCGGCGGTCTCATGGCCCTGACCGATGTCAGCTTCGACATCATGCCCGGCAGGATCCAGGGGCTCATCGGCCCCAACGGCGCAGGCAAGACCACCATCTTCAACTGCATTACCGGGGTGTACAAGCCCACCCAGGGCGAGATCCTCCTCACCCCGCCGCCAGCCTCCGGCACCACGGCGGAATCCATCCGCATCAACGGCAAAAAGCCGGACAAGGTGGTGGCCCTGGGCATTGCCCGCACCTTCCAGAACATCCGCCTGTTCTCGTCCCTCACGGTGCTGGATAACGTGCGCATCGGCCGCCACTGCCGCACCAGCTCCAACCTTGTGGGCGCCATGCTGCGTCTGGGCTCCCAGCGCCGGGAGGAAGCCACCATCATTGATGCCAGCATGAAGTGGTTGAAGTTCGTGGGCCTGGAGCGCCACGCCCTGGCCCCGGCATCCTCGTTGTCCTACGGGGATCAGCGCCGCCTGGAGATTGCCCGGGCCCTGGCCACGGAGCCGGCCCTGCTGCTCCTGGACGAGCCCGCCGCCGGCATGAACCCCCGCGAAACCGCGGACCTGGATCAGCTGATCCACGCCATCCTCGATGAAGGCGTCACCGTCCTGCTCATTGAACATGATATGAAACTGGTGATGAAAATTTGCGAACAACTCATCGTGCTGGACCACGGGGAACGCATCGCCTACGGGCCACCCGCGGCCATCAAGGACGATCCCAAGGTTGTGGAGGCCTACCTGGGCCGGGGGGCCGCCCATGCCTAATGCCGCCCCCATGCTCAAGCTGGATGACATCCACACCTTCTACGGCAGCATCCATGCCCTCAAGGGCGTTTCCCTTGAGGTGAACCAGGGCGAGATTGTCACCCTCATCGGCGCCAACGGCGCCGGCAAGTCCACCACCCTCATGACCCTGTGCGGGGTCATCCGGCCCAGGCAGGGCACGGTGACCTTCAACGGGCAGGACATCACCAAGCTCTCCACCGAGCGCATCGTCAAGCTGGGCGTGACCCAGGTGCCCGAAGGGCGGATGATTGTCCCCCGCCTCACGGTCATGGAGAACCTGCGCATGGGCGCCTACCTGCGCCGCGACCCTGATGGCGTGAAGGCCGACGAGGAGAAGGTCTTCGGCCTCTTTCCCCGGCTCAAGGAACGCCGCACCCAGTACGGCGGCACCCTCTCCGGCGGCGAGCAGCAGATGCTGGCCATCGGGCGGGCCATCATGGCCCGGCCCTCCCTGCTCCTCCTGGATGAGCCCTCCCTGGGCCTGGCTCCCATTGTGGTGGAGAACATCTTTGACGTCATCGTCAACATCAACAAAGCCGGCACCACGGTGCTCCTGGTGGAGCAGAACGCCCAGATGGCCCTGCACATTGCCCACCGCGGCTACGTGCTGACCACCGGCGAGGTGCACCTGACGGGCTCCTCCAAAGACTTGCTGGAAAATCCCCAGGTTCGCGCCGCCTACCTGGGGCTGGAATAACCTTGCGCTTACAGGATTTTATTATCATGGAAAAATCCATCGGACG
>JAIWOE010000259.1 GCA_020217165.1 Desulfovibrio sp.
CCACGCCTTGTTCCAGCAACAAGCGCAGCACATTGACCGCCCGCATGGAGGAGATTTCCCAGTTATCCTTGAACCGGCTGCCGGCAGCGGGCGGCACGTCATCCGTAAAACCCTTGATGTTGATGACCTGATCCACATGCTGAATGAACACGTCGCGCAACTCGGCAATCATCTCCTGCCCCTGGGGGCTGATTTCCACGGAGCCGGGGGCAAAGAGCATGTCCGAGGGCACGCGCATGGTGATGATGCCTTCGTCAAACACGGCGCTGACCACACCTTCCACACCCTTGCGGTTCAGAAAGGTGCGGACTTCTGAATAGACCTGACGCTGCTGGGCCATGATTTGCTTTTGCAGCAGCACGGATTCCAGAATGGCGCCGTCCTCGTTCTGCAACTTGGAAACCTGCATGTTCTGCGCGTCCTTGCCCAGGGCCCGGCGTACGGCGGTGAAAGAATCCGTGAAACGACGCACATCCAGGGAAGACATGGAAAACAGCAGCACAAAAAAGGCGAACAACAGGGTGACGATGTCTGAATACGTGACAATCCACTCATTCACGTTTTCATCATCATCATCGATGTTCACGGTTATGGCATTGCGTTCATCGTCCATCAACTCGCTCCGCTGGTGGAATGAAAGACGACAACTTCTCGTACACCAGTCTGGGGTTGTTGTTTTCCAGGATGGACTTGGCGCCTTCGAAGATAATATTCAGCTGTACTTCCTCTTGCAAGGTCCGCGCCTTGAGCTTGCCGGCCATGGGGATGAAAATGAGGTTGGCCATGAGGGAGCCGTAAAACGTGGTGAGAATGGCCAGAGCCATGGCCGGGCCAATGGACTTGGGGTCGTTCAGGTTGGTGAGCATCTGCACCAGGCCAATGAGGGTTCCGATCATCCCGAAGGCGGGGGAATACATCCCCAATCGCCTGAACACGGAAATGGAAATGTTGTGCCGGCGCTTCATGGTGGCGATTTCAATCATCACCGTATCCCGGATGAGCATGGGGTCGGCATTGTCGGCAATGAGCTGACACGCCTTTTTCAGGATGGTGTTCTCGGTTTTGATGCGCTCCAGGGCCACCAGCCCTTCACGGCGGCTGATTTCCGCAATGCGCACCATGGTGCTCACCACTTCCTGGGGTTTTACCCGGCGGGCCATGAAAACCCGCATGCCACCGGAAAAGGCGCTGGCCACTTCTTCTAGGGGGAATGTCACCAGGGTTGCGGCAAAAGTCCCCCCAAGCACGATCATGGCCGAGGGGGCATCCAAAAAGATGGAGATGGGCCCGCCCATCATGATGGCTGCGACCACCAGGACAAAGCCGACGATGATACCGAAGAGCGTTGCAAAATCCATGGGAGGGGTCTATGCTCCACCAGTCAGAAAGTGCATGTTCCATTGCCCTCAACAATGAGTGTCCCAGGGCCTCGCTGCCCTGTGCCCTCCCACCAAGCCAATCCTATGCAAAACCCGACAAAAGTAAAGTCCGCGTTGGCATCGGTGCGCGGGGCGTTGCCCGCCGGAGTGCCCATGCCGTCCTGGGCCGTGGTGCTGGGCACGGGCCTTTCCCAGGCCTTGCCGGATGTCCACATCCTGCACAGCATCCAATTTGGGGAAATCCCCGAGTTTCACGCCGCCACCGTCACCTCGCACCAGGGGTGTCTGCATCTTGCCACCATCCTGGGATTTCCCGTCTGGCTGCAGTGCGGGCGGCTGCATTTGTATGAGGGGTACACCCCGGGGGATGTGGTCATGCCCATCCGCCTGCTCCACGGGCTGGGGGTCCGCCGGGTGCTGCTCACCAACGCCGCCGGCAGCCTGCACCATGCCTGGGACGCCGGGGACATCATGGTGGTGGCCGACCACATCAACATGACCGGGCACTCCCCCCTGCGTGGCCCCAACGTGGAGGCCTGGGGGGACCGGTTTCCGGACATGAGCGCCGTCTACTCCCCGGCCCTGCAGGAACTGGCCCTGGGGGCCGGCTGCGCCTGCGGCGTGCGGCTGCGCCATGGCGTCTACATCGGCGTGCGGGGGCCAGAACTGGAAACCCCTGCCGAGACCCGGATGTACAAACGGCTGGGGGCGGATGCCATCGGCATGTCTACCGTCCTGGAGGCCATTGCCGCCCGGCACCTCAACCTGGAGGTGTGCGCCCTGAGCGTGCTGACCAACAAAAACCTGCCGGGCAACATGGCCCCAGCCTGCCTGGAAGACATCATCGGCGTGGCCAACGCTGCATCGCGGGATCTGGCTCGCGTCATTGCGCACATGGCCCCGGGCATGGACGCAACGCCCACCGCCCCCTGCGTGGTTTAACCCACAGGGATTGAAGATCAATCCTGCAAACTGCCCGGGCGGATGCGCAGGATCACCAGACCGCTGAGGCCATAGCGCTTCTGCAGTTCCTTTTTGATGTCCTCAATATCCCCCTGCCGTTGCCGGCTGCCGATCATCACCCGATAATGCAGCCCCTTGGCCCCCAGGTCCGCCTCCATGATCTGGGCCCGGACCCCGCGCAGGCGAAGGTAGTTGGCGCGCTCCAGGGCACGGTCCCTGGACTTCCAGGAACTTTCCAGCAGGGAATAGACATAGGGTTCGCCAGGGGCAGGCCGGGCCGGAGTCTCCTCCCCTGCGGGCGTTTTTGCAACAGCTGGAGCCATGGAAGGTTTTGGCGGCGCTGGATTTTTTGCCGCCGCAGTGCCGGTGGCATTGCCTGGCGCTGCCGGAGGTGGCGCAGGTGTCGCTTCCTGTCTGGCCTGTCTCTGCTTGGCTGCCCCGGGGGACAACACCGGTGTGGAGACCACGTACGGCTCGCCGGTGGCATTCCCGGCAGGGGAAGGCTTCGCTGCGGAGGCGTTGTCAGAGACGGGATTGGCTGCCGCAGGGACGGGAGGCGCCGCCGTGACATGCTGCATGGCATTGCCCATGGCGTGGGCCTGCGCAGTTGCAGTCCCATTGTCCACCGCAGCCGGTGGGGCAGGCGTTGCCGCGACTGGGGTAGGCTCCGTCTTGGGTTCTGTTTTGGCCTCGACCTTGGGCTCTGCTTTGGGCTCTGCCTTGGCCTCAGTGGCCCCGGGCTGACGACGTTGCGGAGGATCAGATGCCGTGCGGGTGCCTGGCCCCCTGGTATCGGCCAGCCCATCGTCCAGGCCAAGGATATCCATATCCCGGGAAAGGGGATTAATGATGTCGTCGGGCGTGTCAGCCGGAGGCGAGGCCTGTAGTTGGGCAGCCGCAGCGCCAGGGGCCTCCAGCAGGGCTAGATCCTGCACGGGGTCCGCTGGCCGCGGCATGGTGGCCCGGTCTCGCAGGGCCAGGGCGCGGTTCAGGGCGCGACGGATGGTATCCGCTGCCATGAGTTTGTTGGCTTCGCCCGCCAGGGTCAGGGTGGTGTGTTTGGCCTGCTCCGACTGTTCGCGTCGATCCTCCAACCGGTAGAGCACCGCGAGGAAGGCATGAGGCACCCAGTGGTTTGGGGCCAGTTCCGCCGCCTGCTCGAAAAAGACCGTCGCCTCATCGAACCGGCCCAGCTCAAAGGAGGCATACCCTGCCCCTTCGTACGCAATGGCCATGCGGGGATCCACAGCAATAGCCTGCCGGAAGGCCTCCAGGGCCTCGGGCCATTTTTTCAAGGAGAAATAGGCATTACCGATGCGCCAGGCCACGGAGGACTTGTCCGCGCCCGAGGCGAGGGCCTGCTCGAACTGCGGGATGGCGGCCTGGGCCATGTTGTTAGCCATGTACTGGTCGCCCAGACGTTCGGCATCGGTGGTGGGGGGAGGCGGTGTGAGGCCGCGGGTTTCCTGCTGCTTGGATGTCGTTTTGCATGCCGCCAGCGCCAGCACAAGGCAGCACGCCAGACAAACCAGCCATGCCCGGTTCTTCGCATGCCCCTGGCATTCTCGGATGGCCGCCCCCCGCACCGACCAGCCGGACCGCCATTGGAGCGGCCCGGCCATGTTCTGCAAGGCCCACATGGTGCGCATGCCTACTGTGCCATGCCTTGTTCCACCTGCCGCAGCAGGGTGATGGCTTCCTGGAGCTTGGCGGCTTCGGCCTCGCTGTCCACATCCTTGGCCAGGAAATCAGCCTTGCTGGCCATTTCCTGAATCATGGCGCGCACCACCAGGCGGCGGGTACGGGCCGGCAGGGATTCCAGGGCGGACATGCGCAGCTCCACGCTGCCCATCTTGGCATCCAGCTCAGAGACCTGGGAGCGCACGGCGTTGAGGGCCTGGACTTCGCTGGTCAAGCCTTTGATATCCCGCGCCAGGAAAAAGTAGCTCACGGCCATGATGAGCACCAGGGTCAGGGAGATGAGCAATGCCATGCGCCCCATGTCACTTTGGGTTTTCTGGGGGGCGGGCTGCAGGGTTTCTTCGGCGGGAATCTCTTCGGCAGCGTCCTCATGCACGTTTTCCGCTGCGTGCAGGGGCTCTTCATGCACGTCGCGCTCAGGCTTGAGGGGTACCACTTTTTCGGCGGCGCTTTCCATGGGTCACTCCTTGCGGAAGGGATG
>JAIWOE010000011.1 GCA_020217165.1 Desulfovibrio sp.
CACGCGCATGCGTTCCCCGGTACAAATGGCCCTGGCCTGGGCCGGCGTCACTGCCCTGGGACTTTCGGGGTGGAAGATGAATCCCAGCAGGGACGCGCCCACGGCCATGGCCGCGTCGGCGTCCTGCTGCCGGGTGATGCCGCAAACCTTGACCAAAACGTCGCCACAGGCGCAGGCACAGGGGGAGCTTTCGTACATCAAGGGCGGACCTCCGAGAGCAGTTCGTGCAGGGCGGATCCTGGATCAGGCGCGGCCATGAGGGACGAGCCGACCAGAACGCCGTCGTATCGAAGTGCTCGCATCTGGGCAAGATCCTGTGGCCGGGACATGCCCGAGGCGCTGATCCAGAGCTCCCCCGGCTGACGCAGGGCTGCCAGGCGGGCGGAGGTGGTCATGTCCGTGCGCAGGGTGTCCAGATCACGGTTGTTCACCTGGAGGATGCGCGGCGTGACCGCCTGCTCCAGGGCGGCCATGGCCACCCGGGCGCGGTGCAGGTCCGTTTCGTCAAAGACTTCCACCACCGCCTCCACCCCCAGGGACTCGGCCGTGCGGAGCATTTCCGCCAGGGCGGCATCGGTCTCGAACATGCGCACGATGACCAGGGCCGCCGCCGCCGGCGTGGCCGCGGTTTCCACCAGTTGCAGGGGATCCAGCAGGAAATCCTTGCGCAACAGGGGCAGGCCGGGGCCGGTCATGCGCTCCAGGAATCCCAGGGACCCCTGGAAGTGCGCTTCCTCCGTGAGCACGGAGATGGCCGAGGCCCCGCCGCGGGCGTATTGCACGGCCACGTCTTCCGGCGACAGGACAAGGTTGATGGCCCCCTTGGATGGCGAGGCCCGTTTGTATTCCGCAATGACGGCCAGGGGTGGCGCCGCCAGGGTTGCAGCCAGGGACAGTCGGGGCCCGGACCGGACCGCCGGCAGGGAGCCGGCGGCAGCCAGGGCCTTGAGCCGGGCAATGCCCGGCTCCTGGGCAGCGCGGAAGCGTGCTAGCATCCGAAGCGCTCCCGCAGGTATTGGGCGGCCACCCCGGAGGCGATGACGCCGCGGGCCTTGTCCATGCAGTCGCCCAGGGTGGAGTCCTCGTCGGCCAGGTGCAGGGTGACGCCCAGGTTCAGGGCGCACATGTCCTGCATGGCCTTGGGACCCTTGCCAGCCAGCACTTCGCGCATGCGGGCCACACCTTCCTCACGATTCTTGATGGCCACCTCGGCCGGGGTGTAGGCCGGGAAGTCGAAGTCCTGCGGGTCCAGCTCGGTGTGGGCCAGCTCGCCTTCCACCACCCAGGTGATGAGGGCCGGGCCAAAGGTGGTCAGCTCGTCCCAGCGCGAGCCCGTCTCCCCGCCGCTCCCGCATACAACAGCCGCACGGGTGACGCCGCCCAGGGCCAGGGTTTCGGCCATCAGGTCCATGAGTTCGGGCCGGGCCACCCCCACCAACTGATGGCTGGGCCGGGCCGGGTTGAGCAGGGGGCCCATGAGGTTGAAGACGGTACGAATGCCCATCTCCCGCCGCACCGGCATGACGTGCTTGAAGGCGGGGTGGAAGTTGGGGGCAAAGAGGAACACAAAGCCGCGTTCCGCCAGTTGATCCGCGGCCTGGTCCGCATCGGCCAAGAGTTCCATGCCCAGGCCCTCCAGCACGTCGGCCGAGCCGCAATTGCCGGTCATGGAACGGTTGCCGTGTTTGGCCACGGGATATCCCAGGGCGGCCATGCAGATGGCCACGGCCGTGGAGCAGTTGAAGGAACAGCTGTGGTCGCCGCCGGTGCCGCAGGTATCCACCAGTACGGGATAGTCGGCGCGCCTGGCCACCAGCCTGGCCTGGCCCAGGGCGGCGGCCACGGCGGCGGCCACCTCCCCGGCGGTTTCGCCCTTGGCCCGCAGGCCCATGAGCAGGGCCCCGGCCTGGGCGGGGGTGAGGTCCCCCGTCATGAGCATGCCAAAGACCGCATCGGCCTCCGGACGCGACAGCGTCTCCCCTCGGGCCAGGGATTCCAGGATTTCTGCAATGGTAATGGACATCGACTATTCCTCCGCCAGCAGCTGGTTGGGGAAGTTGGCCAACAGCTGCGGGCCATCCGGAGTCAGGATGGATTCGGGATGGAACTGCACCCCGGCCCAGGGACGATCCTTGTACCGAAGGCCCATGACCTCGCCCTCGTCGGTGGTGGCCGTCACCTCCAGCAGGTCCGGGGCTTCCTCGGCCCGCACCAGCAGGGAGTGGTAACGGCCCACCTCGAAGGGATTGGGCAGGCCGGCAAAGAGGCCTTTGTTGTTGTGCCGGATGGGGGATGTCTTGCCATGCATGATGCGGTGCCCCACGTTGACCGTGGCCCCGGCAAAGTGCCCCAGGATCTGGTGCCCCAGGCAGACCCCCAGCACCGGGGTGGTCCGGGGCAGGCGTTCCAGAAACTGCAGGCACAGCCCGGCGTTCACGGGGTGGCTGGGGCCCGGGGAGATGCAGACCATCTGCACCTCGGGCGAGGTGGCCAGGGCCAGAAGCTCGGGACGGTCGTTGCGCACCACCGTGGGCTCCAGGCCGATCTTCTGAAAGGCCTGCACAAGATTGTAGGTAAACGAATCGAAATTATCGATGAGCAAGAACATGCTGCACTCCTTCGCCGGCCAGGGCGGCTTGCTGGGCGCGGGCCTTGTTGTGGCATTCCTGCCATTCCTTGTCCGGATCGGAATCGTAGACCAGGCCGGCGCCGGTCTGCCATTGGACAAGGCCGTCGCGCACCCAGAAGGAGCGGATGAGGATACCCGTATCCATGTCCACACGATCCTTGTCCAGCCCGAACCAGCCGATGGCCCCGGCGTACGGTCCGCGGGCGATGCCTTCCAGCTCCGCGATGATCTCCATGGCCCGGACCTTGGGCGCGCCGGAGACGGTGCCGGCCGGGAAGCAGCTGGCCAGCACGTCCAGGCTGTCCTTGCCCTGGGCCAGCTGGGCCGATACATAGGAGGTCATGTGCATGACGTGGGAGAAGCGTTCCACCTCCATGCTGCGGTCCACCTGCACGCTGCCGGGGGTGGCGATGCGCCCCAGGTCGTTGCGGCCCAGATCCACCAGCATCACGTGTTCGGCGCGCTCCTTGGGGTCTGCCAGCAGCTCCTCGGCCAGGCGCTTGTCCTCGGCCTCGGTGGCGCCGCGGGGGCGCGTGCCGGCAATGGGGCAGGTGGTCAGGCGGCCGTTGTCGCAACGCACCAGCATCTCAGGGGAAGAACCGAACACCGTGACCTTGGGCAGCCGCAGGAAGAACATGTACGGCGAGGGATTGATCTGCCTGAGCCGCCGATAGAGCACAAAGGGCTCCCCGGTGAAGGAGGCCTGGAAGCGCGTGGAGAGCACCACCTGGATGCATTCGCCCTGGGTGATGAGTTCCTTGGCCCGCAGCACGCCCTTTTTATAGGCCACTTCCTCGGGCATGTTCATGATGGGACCATGGACGGGAATGTCCTGGCGGCGGTTGACGTATTGGGAATCCAGCTCCACCTTCACGCCTTCCACCACGCTCAGGATGCACAGCTTGCCAAAGAGGTGGTCGAAGAGGGCCACATGTCCGGGCAGCACCAGGGTGGATTCCGCCGCTTCCACGGGAATGAGGGCTTCCAGCTTGGGCTCAAACAGCCGGGCCGTGGCGTAGCCGAAGTAGCCGTACAGGCCGCGGCAAATGGGTGGCAGGTCTGCAAATTCGGCATCGGGTTCGATGCGGATGTGCTGCATCACCGTGCGCAGGCCCTCCAGGTAGGGCATGCCTTCGAATTTTTTCAGGCCTTCCAGACGATTGTCCCGGCAGGCCACTTCCAACAGGCCGTTTTTGCAGGAAAGCCGCAGCCGGTAGTTCCAGGCGATGATGGAATAGCGGCCCAGGCGGCCGTCCACCTCGGCGCTTTCCAGCAAGAGGCCTTGTTTGGAGCCCACCAGGCCCAGAAACAGGCTGATGGGGGTGTGAATATCCGCGGCCGTCCAGGACCCGGTTTGTCTCAAAACCACAGGTTCCATCGTGTTGCTCCGTTGATGCGGGGGAATGTTCATTGCCCTGGCGCACACGGACCCTCCGGGAGGAGTCGGAAGGTCCGGGCTGCCCTTCAGCCGTAGTCCGGTCTCATGACTCGCTCCCTGTGGATGGTTCCTCCCACCAGCGTTGGGCGTGCTGGATCAGCAGATCCATGTCGCCGCCCGCGGCCACGTGGAGGAAGTTGCGGTATTGGCGCACCAGATCCATGGAATATGGATTGGCGTCGAACAGGGTGGAAAACAGCGTGGCATCCTGGGTGAGCATCTTTCGGGAGGCGTCCAGCCGGCGCTGGAACGACGGCGTGAGGAACGGCGCGAGGGACGCATCTCCGGAAAGCGCGGCCAGGTAAGCCACGGTGGTGACGAAGTTCAGGTTCTGGATGGCGGCCATGGCCCGGTCGTGCTCCTCGGCCGTGGTTCGGAAGCAGGTGAATCCCATGGCCGCCAGCAGGGCGGCCACGCGGGGCAGGGCCTGGGCATCCTGGGGCCGTCCGCCTTCCACCAGGGCCACCCGGGCATCCTCCGGGGGCTCGGGCCCGAAGAGGGGATGCGTGCCCACCACCGGCCCGGTCCAGGCACGCAGCATGGCCTGCATGGGGCCGAGCTTGACCGAGCAGACGTCGGCCAGCACGGCGTGAGCGGCCATGTGGGGTGCGATGGCCTCCAGCACGGCGTCCACCGCCGTGACCGGCACGGCCAGCAGCACCAGGTCTGCCCGGGGCAGGCCGGTGTCCCGGTGGGCCAGGGCGGCCGCATCCAGGGGCTGGTCATACCCCTGCACGGCCAGCCCCAGGGATTGGGCGCGCCGGATGAACAGGCCGCCCATCTGCCCGTGGCCGCCCAGGACGGCCAGGTGTCCAAAGGGCAGGTTCACGCGGATACTCCATGCGGATCCCGCCGGCCATGCTGGGCCCGCAGCACGTTCCAGGTGTCCCAGAAGGCGGGGAAGCTCTTGGAGACCACCTGCGGCGTGTCCAGCCGCACGGTGATGCCCCGGCGCTCGAAGAGGGACAGGCACATGGCCAGGCGATGGTCGTTGTAGGTCAGGCAATCCACGCCCTGGCGCAGGACCGCCTCGGGCACCGGCTGCGGGACGATGCGCAGGCCGTCGTCCAGGATCTCAACCTGGGTGCCGATGCGCCGCAGTTCCGTGGCCACGGCGTCCAGGCGGTCGCACTCCTTGATGCGCAGGTGGGCCACGTTGCGGATGATCGTGGGAGAGGAGGCAAAGGCCGCCGTGACTGCCACCGTGGGCACGATGTCCGGGCAGGTGCCCATGTCCAGCTCTGCGCCGTGCAGGGGGGTGGGGTCCAGCATCACCGTGCGGCCCTCCCAGCGCGGCGCGGCGCCCATGGCCTCCAGGCAACGCAGCATGGCGCGGTCGCCCTGGAAGGAGTCCTGCCGCAGCCCCTGCACGGCCACGGGCCCCATGGACGGGGAGCCGAGCACCCCGGCGGCCAGGAAGTAGGAGGCGTTGGACCAGTCCCCCTCCACCACGTAATCCCGCGACTGGTAGCGCCCCGGGGAAACCAGGAAGCGGAACCTGCCGGGGACGATCTGCGTCAGCGTCTGCCAGTCCACGGTGGTCCAGGCCTCGCCCTGCAGCTCCTGCACGGTCACTTCCACGCCAAAATCCTGCATGGCCTGCAGGGTGAGGGAGATGTACGGCCAGGAGACGGCCTTCTTTCCAATGATGTGGATGCGGCTCGCCTCCCGGGCCATGGGCGCAGCCAGGAGCAGGCCCGAGAGGTACTGGGAGCTTTCTTCCAGATCGATGTCCACCTGCCCGCCGGCCAGGCCCCGGGCTTCAATGAGGCAGGGCGGGTTGCCCACGGTGCCCTCCCAGTGGAAGACCGCGCCCTGGGATTCCAGCGCCCTGGCCAGGGGACCGATGGGCCGGTCGTGCATGCGGCCGCGGCCATGCAGGCGGAACCGGCCCTGCCCGGCGGCGGCGATGGCCGTGACCAGGCGGCAGGTGGTGCCGGATTCGCCCACGTCGAGGTCGGCGGGGAGGGCATCCCCGCCCGTGGGGTGTCCGTCCAGCCCGGTCACGGCATAGGCGCCAGGGCCCTGGCGGGTGATGCGCGCGCCCATGGCCGTGAGCACGGCGGCGGTGCGGGCCAGGTCCTCGCTTTCCAGGACATTGCGGATGGTGGAGACGCCACCGGCCAGGGCCCCGCACAAACAGGCGCGATGCGAGACGGACTTTGACGCCGGGGCCGTGACAACAGCCGCAGGGGGGGAAGTGGTCATGACGGGCTCCTCACATCGCTTCCAGGTATGGCCCCTGGGGATAGCTGCCCAGGATGCGCAGGGTGTGGCAGTGTTCGCGCATGGTTTCCAGCGCGCCGCGGTAGCTGGCCTCTTGGAGGTCGGCCTCCACATCCACGAAGAAGACGTACTGCCAGCGCTCCCCGCGCAGGGGGCGGGACTCCAGCTTCTTCATGTTGATGCCCAGGCCCGAGAGGACCATGAGCACCCGCACCAGGGAGCCGGCCTTGTCCGGCAGGGTGAAGAGCATGGAAGTCTTGTCCCGCGTTTCCTGCTTGACCGGGGAGGCGCCGATGATGACGAAGCGTGTCCAGTTGTCCGGCAAGTCCTCAATGGACCGGGCCAGGATGTGCAGCCCATGCCGCTCGGCCAGGGCCGCATGGCCGATGGCTGCCACGCGCTCGCCGGCGGCGCCCATCTCCGCCACCATGCGGGCTGCCGCGGCGGTGGATTCCGTGGGGATGAAGGTGGCCTTGGGCAGGCGGGCCCGCAGCCAGTCCCCGCATTGGGCCAGGGGCTGGGGGTGCGAGTACACGGCCTCCACCCGGGCGGCGTCTTCCACCGTGCCCAGCAGGCAATGGGAGATGCGGCTGGAGAGTTCGGCCTGGATGAAGACCTCGTAACGCAGGAAGAGATCCAGGCTCTGCCCCACGGTACCCTGCAGGGAGTTTTCCAGGGGCACGATGCCCAGCTCGCATTCCCGGCTGTGCACGGCGTGGAACACGGCCTGCAGATCGTGCATGGGGGTAAAGTCCACGCTGTGGCCCAGGTACTGCTGGCCGGCACAGTAGGAGAAGGTGCCCTCGGGGCCCAGGTAGGCCACCTGCTGGGGGCGTTGCAGACTGCGGGAGGAGGAGAAGATCTCCCGGTAAATGGCTTTGAGGTGGGATTCGGGCAGGGGACCGGCGAGGCCCTGGTTGGCCTGGACCAGCTTGTCCAGCACGTCCTTTTCCCGGAAGGGTTTGAAGATCAGGTCCTGGGCGCCCGCCTTGACGGCGCCCACTTCCTTGCTGCAGGCGGCGCGTTTGTTCAGCAGCGCCAGGATCTCCTGGTCAAGGGTGTCTATCTGCTCGCGCAGGGTGCGCATGCGGTCCTCGGCAGTCGAGGGGGGAGTGCATGCGGTGTTGTTGTCCTCGACTGGCATCCTAGTGCTCCTTGATCTGTTCCTGGATGCGCATGCCGAAGTGGCGGCCAGGAGCGTCGGCGTTTACCAGCACGTCATCGCCCACCTTCAGGGTCACCACGCTCACGGGCTGGCCACCGGGATGCACCAGGCGGATGGTTTCGGCATTCTGCAGGAAGATGGCGCCCTTTTGGCCCGTGGCCTTGATTTCTGCGGCACTGCTCCGCATGGGCCGCACCTCCACCTTGGCCCGGCCCACGGTGGCCACGGTGGTGGCGCCATCGTGTCCCACGATGAGCACTTCGCGGCCGGAGGTCACTTCTTCCAGGTAGGAGGTCTTGTCCCCGGGCATCAGGCAGTAGGCGTGCACGGCGCCGGCATTGATGCGGAAGGGCCGGGCAGCCACATACGGATTGGACTCGGTTTCCGCATTCACCAGGAAGGTGAAGGCCGAGGAGTTGCCCACCAGCATGCCCTGACCGGACTTGAAGACGCTCATGGTGTCCACGCAGACGCGATGCCCCAGCCCCACGGCGGCGATGGCCGTGACCGTGGCTGTGGCCAGCTCGATGCGCCCCTGGGAGAGCTTGATTTCCTGCACGATGGTCTTGAGCTCCGAGGCGGCCTCCGGGTTCACCACCAGAAAATCCACGCCACGTTCCAGAATGCCGGCCGCCAGGCGGGCCTGGTCCAGGGTGTCCACCTCCACGCCCAGGCCGGTGGTCTGGGCCAGGATGTTCTCCACGGGGATGATCTCCCACCCCTTGGTCAACAGTACCTTGTCCCCAGCCATGAGGCAGGTGACGGCATGCTCTTCGTCTCCCTTGGCCGTGAGACAAATGGCCGTGAAGTCCGCCGGTGTCAGGGCTTCTACGCGGCTCAAGGCCTTGACGGCGTCCACGTGCTCGGGTTCCACGATCACCCCGTCCACGCCGGATTCCAGGGCCAGGGTGACCAGGGACTTATCGAAGGGCATAGCCTTAAAGTATACGGTTTTCATGCACATTCCTTAATGAGGCTTGGGGATCATGGCCATGGCTTCGTCCACGGTGGCGTCGTCGTGCACCACGGCGTGCAGGGCGGCCACCAGCTCGCGGATAGTGCGGTGCTGGAAGATGTTGCGGCCCACGGAAAGCCCCGCGCCGCCGGCCTGCACGCTGTCGTAG
Source organism: Desulfovibrio sp. (assembly GCA_020217165.1). Classification (GTDB taxonomy): domain Bacteria; phylum Desulfobacterota; class Desulfovibrionia; order Desulfovibrionales; family Desulfovibrionaceae; genus Megalodesulfovibrio. The sequence goes on from JAIWOE010000011.1 coordinate 8,583, forward strand.
GCCATCTGGATGAAAGCGCGTTCGGAATCCAGCTTGGGCCCGCCGGCAATGACCACGGGGATGCAGCAACCTTCCACCACCCTGGCAAAGGAGTCCGGATCCCCGGTGTAGGGCACCTTGACAATATCTGCCCCCAGCTCCATGCCCACCCGGGCACAATGGGCCACCACGCCGGGATCAAAGGAATTTTTGATCTTGGGGCCGCGGCCGTACACCATGGCCAGGAAGGGCACGCCCCAGTCCGCGGCCTTTTCCGCCGCCTCGCCAGCTTCCTTGAGCATGTGGCGTTCCAGCTCGTCTCCCAGGTTGATGTGCACGGACACGCCGTCCGCCCCGTGCTTGAGGGCTTCTTCCACGCTGGTGACCAGGGTTTTGGCGTTGGGGGTGGGGGAGAGGTCCGTGGAGGCGGACAGGTGGATAATGAGCCCGATATCCTGCCCCCTGGTGCGATGCCCGCACCGCACCAGGCCCTTGTGCATGAGCACGGCGCTGGCGCCGCCCTCGGCAATCTGGTTCACGGTTTCCTTCATGTCGATGAGCCCTTCCACGGGCCCGATGGAAATGCCGTGGTCCACGGGGACGATGATGGTACGGTTGGTGTTTCGGTTGACAAAGCGTTCCAGCCGGACGGATTTGCCGATGCGCATGGTCGTGTCCTCGCGATGTGCAAAATTGGTAATCAGCCCTCGGCGCCCACGAGCTCTAAAGCCTGGTCCACATCCCAGTCTTCATGGACAATGCCGTGCAAGGCCTGGCACAGGCGCACGGGATCGGCATGCTGGAAGATGTTGCGGCCCACGGAAAGCCCCGCGCCGCCAGCCTGCACGCTGTCGTGCACCATCTGCAGCAGGTCCCGGGTGGATTCCATTTTTTCCCCGCCGGCAATCACAACGGGCACGCAGCAGGCTTCCACCACCTTGTTAAAGGAGGCCACATCGCCGGTGTACACCACCTTGATAATGTCTGCCCCCAGCTCCTGGGCCACGCGGGCGCAGTGGGCCACCACATCGGCATCATAGGGATTTTTGATGCCCTTGCCCCGGGCGTACATCATGGCCAGCACGGGCATGCCCCAGCCGGCGGCGTCGGAGCAGATACGGCCCAGATCCTCAAGCATTTTGGGTTCGGATTCGTCCCCCAGGTTCACATGCACGGAGACAGCGTCCGCGCCAAGGCGGATGGCGTCTTCCACCGTGCCCACCAGGGTCTTGGCATTGGGGAAGGGACACAGGGACGTGGAGGCGGAGAGATGGACAATGAGGCCGATGTCCCGCCCGTACCCGCGATGGGTGCAGCGCGGCAGACCCTTGTGCATGAGCACGGCGTTGGCGCCGCCATCTGCGACTTTATTGACCGTGCCCTTGAAGTCCACCAGACCGTAAATGGGCCCCACGGAGACGCCATGGTCCAGGGGCACC